>CAUZBE010000486.1:0-2976 GCA_963577885.1 Alphaproteobacteria bacterium | reverse complement strand
CGGCATCGACAGTGCCGGCCGCAATTGCCCCATGGGCCCGCGCGAGGTATTCGACGGCCGGTTTAACCCAGACGCACCAATGCCCAAGCAGGCCGCCCCATCGGCAAAACCGTCTGGGAAATCCGCTGGGTTTAGTGTTTCGGTCATGAGCACTCAAACATTCCATTCTGAGCTGCGTAAACAGCTGCTTTGACAATAGCGCTCTCATCGACCCTAAACAAATTATCAGGTAATGCTATGCTTGGCGCGTGACCATGCTAGCATCCGATGCGAAATCGAGCAGGGGTTGGAAACGATATGGATTTGGGACTAAAGGGCAAAAAAGCCGTGGTTACGGGTGCCACCCGCGGCATTGGGCGGGCCATAGCCGAGCGCCTGGCCATGGAAGGCGCGGATGTGGCGATATGTGCCCGCAATAGCGACGAAGTGACGCAAACGGTGGCCACGCTGCAGGGTATGGGCGTGCAGGCTACCGGCGCCAACGTCAATGTGGGCGATGAGGCGGCTTTAAAAACCTGGATCGATACTGCGGCCGGCGAATTGGGTGGCCTGGATGTGCTGGTGGCTAATGTCTCCGCCATGGGTGCGGCAGACTGGCGCGGGTCTTTTGAAATCGACGTTCTGGGCAGTATTCATACGGCCGAGGCCGCGCTGCCGCATTTGGAGAAATCTGACGCCGGCGCCATCGTCGCCATCAGCTCGGTCTCCGCCCTACAGTTTTTCGGCGGCGTGCGGCCCTACAACACTATGAAGGCTGCCCTGATTAACTATATGTCCAATCTGGCCCATGAACTTGCGCCCAAGAATATCCGCGTCAATACGGTCTCGCCCGGCACGATCTATTTCGAGGGTGGGGTCTGGCATACCCGGAAGGTGGAAACGCCGGAAATTTTCAAAGGCGCCCTGGGTATGAACCCCATGGGCCGCATGGGCAGCCCAGAAGAAGTGGCCAACGCCACGGTTTTTCTCTGCAGCCCCTTGGCTAGTTTCATTTCAGGGACTAATCTTCTGGTCGATGGTGCTATGACCCTAGGCGTGCAGTACTAACAAACCTAAAACCACGAAGGAAATCCAGCCATGGCTATGAAACCACAATTGATAAAATTGTTGGAGGCGATGAAAGCCCTGGGCCTGAAGCCTATGCATCAATTAAGCCCGGTCGCGGCCCGCGAGCAGATGGAGGCGGGCGTGCGGGCTCGCAATCAGCCCCTCATCGAACTGGGTTCGATTGAAGAGCGGAGCATTCCCGGTCCCGCCGGCGATATTCCGGTGCGCATCTATCGGCCGGAAGGCGCCGCCACAGCCCAGGGAGGTCCTTTGGGTGCCTTGGTCTATTATCATGGCGGCGGCCATGTCATCGGCAGCATGGATACCCACGATTATGCAGCCCGTGCGATGTGCCGGGACGCCAATATCGTGGTCCTGTCGGTGGATTACCGCATGGGGCCGGAGGCAAGATTTCCCGCCGCCGTGGATGACTGTTATGCCGCCACCAAATGGCTGGCTGACAATGCCGAGAGCATGGGCGTGCGGGCCGACCGTATCGCCGTGGGCGGCGACAGCGCCGGGGGCAACCTGGCGCTGGTGGTTGCCCTGATGGCTCGTGACACTGACGACAGCCTGTCCATTGCCTACCAGCTGTTGGTCTACCCGGTGATGGATTACACCGGCGGCACCCCGTCTTACGAGACTTATGGCATTGGCTACGGTCCGCTACAGGCGGCATCAGTACCCTATTTCCGGGGGCATTATCTGAACAGTGACGACGAACTTGCCGACTGGCGCGCCTCTCCCGCGCGCGCGGCCAGCTTTGCTGGACTGCCCCCCGCCCTATTGATCACGGCGGAATGCGATATCCTCAATCACGAGGGCCGGGAATGCGGCGAAAGGCTGAATGCCGAAGGCGTCGCCTGCGAGCACGTCGATTTCGAAGGCATGATCCATGGCTTCTTCTCCATGGCGCCGCTGCTGGACGATTCCATCGATGCCCAAAGGCTGGCCGCCGACCGCCTGCGCGCCGCGCTGTCCTAGCGTTGCGGGTTGAGGCGGCCAGCTTAACCCAGAGATATATTGTATGTAAATTCCGGGTAGGTCTCGAGAACAGGCCCTAACCCATCGCCGAAGAGGCATTCACCGATTCATTCGCAGCGGTCGGGCGCCTAGAGGGAACCTGTAAGCGCAACACGGCCTTTCTGAGGCGCTATTTCGAAGCTGATCTTACCGGTACCCTGCCCGAGACGCGGGTGCAGGCGGTTTATCCGTTCGTGCGGGTCACGTCGGCAACCCACGCCAGACTGAATTCCTGCCTATCCTAGGGCTTCGTCTCCGGCCCCGGTATCCACGATACGACGGAGACACGGCAAAAGTTGTTCCGACGTTAATTTACCGAGCAGATTGAGTTTCTGTTCAAAAATCACGAAGTACCGGTCAAGAGCGGGGAATCCGATGTGCCTATCCCAGTTTACTTCGCCTACGAGCGCGACATTAAGCAAGAGGCAGATCCGACGGGGCAGGAGAAATCACCGCTGGACATCCCTTTGCGGTATTTCTTTGATACGCCGGACCTGGCCATGATGGACCATTCAATCGTCAACGGGAAAATGCAGCCGCCGCCCAAGGCACCACCGCCGCTCGCCTTGTTCCGCGCGGCCAAAGTCGATTACTCCCTTCACCGCCTGCTGCATTACACCGGGACAAGCCCGGAGCACTTCCTGAACTATGTGATCTTTACGAACTACTAGTTCTATATAGATGCTTTCGTGCGGACCTGCCATGAACGCATGGAGGACGGTCATTCTGACCATGAGGCGTTCGTGGAGCCAGGCGACGTTATCGTGGCCAACACCCTCCTGGGTGCGCCGAACAAAAGCGGCACACCGCCAGACTGCCTGCCGCAAATGCCCGCGTTCCATCTGGTCGGCCCCGGTGATGGCGGGATTACCATGATCAACATTGATACCAGGCCGTCCAACGCAC
>CAUZBE010000485.1:0-2977 GCA_963577885.1 Alphaproteobacteria bacterium | reverse complement strand
CCTGGCCATGGCGATGATCGGCATACAAAACTTTACCCCCTCCGCCCTAATCCTGGATCGCGGCCTGTCGGTCGTCGCCGCCGGCGCCGCCGTCACGGCCTTTCTGATCGGTACACCGACCGGGATTATCGCCGGGGGCTATCTGGCCGACAAAATTCAGAACCATCAGGATATCGCCGGTTCAGCCGCCATTGGCTGTGTCGGGTTGGCCTTACTCGGTATTTACGGGATTAGCGCCACCGGTGTCCTGCTCTACTGTATCTTCGGGATTGCCGGTTTTCTGTTCGGCATCGCGCTGCCAAGCCGGGATATGGTGGTGCGATCGGCGACGCCGGAAGGCGCCAGTGGCCGGGTATTCGGGTTCGTCTATGGCGGTCTCGATACCGGCGCGGCCATAACGCCAGTGCTGTATGGCTGGTTCCTCGACATGCAGCATCCAAACTGGGTATTCCTGTCGTCCGGCGTCCTTTTAATCCTGGCCGCTCTTCTCATGCTGTTTACCGCGAAATTCATCACTTCCCGGCGTATTTCGCCGGACCGGGGCTCATGAATATTGTTTTCTTCGCCCTGGTCACTATTGCGTTTGGTGTGACCGCCGTGCGTCAGGTGACTTGGGTGGCCGCATCGCCGACCGCAATCGCCCCCATGCAGCAGCTTGGGGTCGGCATGATTGAGGCCGCGACGGGTTCGGTAACCCTTGCGCTTGGGTTGATCGGCGTGATGGCCCTGTTTCTGGGGCTGATGAAGATTGCCGAGGCGGGCGGCCTGCTGACCATTATCGCGCGGCTTGTCCGGCCCTTGATGGTCAGGCTGTTTCCCGACGTTCCGGCCGATCATCCCGCCATGGGCGCGATGATCATGAACATGTCGGCCAATGCGCTTGGCCTTGGTAATGCGGCGACACCGTTTGGTATCCGCGCCATGCAGGAGCTCGACAAGCTCAATCCGAGCAAAGGCACCGCCACCAATGCAATGGTGCTGTTTCTGGCCATAAATACATCAAGCGTGACCCTGTTGCCGACCGGCGTCATCGCGCTCAGGGCAGCGGCGGGCTCGCAGGATCCGGCGGGCATTTTGCCGACCACCCTGTTCGCAACCATCCTGTCGACCTCGGTCGCCATTTTTGCGGTAAAACTCTATCAACGCTTTTCACCGCTGCCATCCGGGCCAGATGCCGCAGCAGCACGGGCTCAAGCCGAGAAGGGCGAGACGGCCGATGACCCACCCTCCGTCGCCGACATCAGCGGCACCGGCTATCCAGGCTGGGTATCGTTTGCTGCCCTTGGCATGATCGCCGCTCTTATCCCGCTGACCGTAATCTATGGCAAATCTGTCGCGCCGTGGATTATTCCCGGTCTGATGCTTGGCTTCCTGTCATTCGGCATGGCGCGCCGCGTTGCCATCTATGAAGTCTTTGTCGAGGGCGCCCGTGACGGCTTCCAGGTAGCCATACGAATTATCCCCTATCTGGTCGCCATTCTGGTGGCGGTGGGCATGTTACGGGCAAGCGGTGCGCTTGATTTGTTTGTCGGCTGGATAGGCCCGGTGACGTCCCCGCTTGGTCTGCCGGGCGAAGCGTTACCCATGGCCCTGCTCCGCCCCCTTTCCGGATCCGGAGCCTACGGCATTCTGGCCTCGATTATCCAGGACCCCGCTATCGGGCCCGACAGTTACACGGGATACCTGGTCAGTACCCTGCAGGGCTCGACCGAAACCACATTTTACGTTCTTGCGGTCTATTTCGGAGCGATTCAGATCAGGCGGTTTCGTCATGCCCTCGCGGCCGCGCTAACCGCCGATTTGGCGGGAATAATCGGGGCGATTATCGCCTGTTCCGTGCTTTACGGGGCTTTGCGTTAACCCCCTGTGTACGGGTTTTTAACTAATTCAAAGTGTTTTCAGGCATTATCGGGGTGTCGGAAATTTCCCCAAATTCGGACCAGCGCGCGCACGACAGTACTATTGAATTACGATGATGTCCGTCTTCTTCATGCCGATCGCCGTACCCATATCAGAAGTACGTTGAAGATAGCCCTGGCCCATGCCGGGATTGAAGGAATCTAACATACTGGGTCCGTCAAGAGCGTTATGGAAGCGCTGGATCAGGCGGTCGGACCGGACATCCTGATCTGCGACATGAGTCTTGACGAGACCGGCGCCTCCGAATTCATATCCGCCGTCCGTCGTAACGAAGTGGGAAGAAACCAGTTCATTTGCATTATCGGCGTTACCTGGACCGCAACTGTCAAGGATATCACCAAGGTCATCGATAGCGGTGTCTATCACCTTGTCAGCGCCCCCCTGTCGCCACAACAGATTCTCGTTCGGATTAGAGGGCTGGCAAGAAATCGCGCGCCCTTTGTCGTCGCCTCCGACTACATTGGACACAATCGGCGGCAACTGGAGCGTGAGGCCTCGAAAATTCCGCTTTTCGACGTGCCGAATTCTCTGCACGAAATAGTAGCAGGCGTATAGGACCCCAACCGGTTCGATCAGAATATAAAATACGCGGTTGGCGATCTCAGTGGACGCCGTATCGATCGCCAGGCGGAAGACATCATGATCCTTGCCGGTCTAATCCGCCCCGCGTGGCACCGCCCTCATGGAGGCCAATTTTGATCGTTTCGTCAACATGGTCGTCGATATGGACAGCGGTGCGAGCAATCAGGGTTTCTATCACATATCGGAACTGTGCCGGGTCTGTGTTGGCTCGTGGACGAAATCAGGGGATCCGGGGCTACGAGCTGAAAAAGGACCTCAAATTGCTCAAGTAGCTCGGCCACGCGATCCGGACGCCGCTGAATACAGAAAACTATACAGACAACATTGCCCGTGATATCGCCCGGACCGTCAGCGGCGCACGATAGCTCTCAACTGCATATTTATTACCACTGCCCCCTTGCGTCTTTGGCCCGTGCTTGAAAACATGTGCTTTGGAATTTTATTATGAATGGGGAGGCAATTTCATGGATGTCCG
>CAUZBE010000484.1:0-2989 GCA_963577885.1 Alphaproteobacteria bacterium | reverse complement strand
TGACTGAGATAAAGAGCAGTAGAAAAACTGGTGGTGCGTTTTCGAAGATAAGCCGCCGGAAATTTATGGGAACCGCCGCCGGGGTGGCGGCAGCGGGTAGTATCACTGGCTTCCCGAATATCGTGCAGGCCGCTGATCCGATCAGGACCATTGGCCTGGGCGTTAGTGTCATCAATGAGATACAGAGCAAGGCATCGAAGGATCTGGGTTTCTCAATTCGTGGCCAGGCGCTTGGCTATGGCGCCTTATTCGGAAAAACCCTAAATCAGAATGATCAGTACGAAGTTTCGGAATGCTACTTCGATATGTTTGATGTCATGGTGCCATCGAAAGTCTTTCAGCCCATCGATACCAAACGGATCAAGGACTGGGACAAGGTTTCCAATTTGACCAAGACCGGCATGTTGACGCCTGGGTCGCAAATCGGCCAGGGCGATGCGCCGTTCCGAAAATTGTGGGTCGATGCCAGCGGCAACCCGACCAAGGGCCCGTCCCGGTACATTTCGGCCGTGCCCGGCTGGCACAATGCTGATTCCCTAGGCTACAATCCGGATGATACCGGCCGTCCCATCGATAGCTGGGCAGAATTGTTCAGTTCCGATTTCAAAGGCCGGGTAGCGCTCATTAACGTTCCCCAGATTGGCGCCATGGATGCCGCCATGGGCGTGGAGGCTCTGGGGCTGATTAAGTTTGGCGACAAGGGCAATATGACCCGCAAGGAAATCGACTTCCTGGTCGATTTCCTGACCAAGAAGAAGAAGGAAGGCCATTTCCGGGCTTTCTGGGAGACCTTTGGCCAATCCGTCAATCTGATGGTAAGTGGCGAAGTGGTGCTGCAAAGCATGTGGTCGCCGGCGGTCACGGCGGTAAATGCCGAGGGTGTGCCGTGTATCTATGCCTCGCCCAAGGAAGGCATGCGTGGCTGGCATGGCGCCCTGGCGATTTCGGCCAAGGCCAGCGGCAAGAAGCTGGATCAGGCTTACGACTACGTCAATTGGTGGCTCGATGGCTGGGCCGGCGCCTTTGTCGCCCGCCAGGGCTATTACATGTCGACCACGGCGAATACCAAGAAAAGCCTGCCGGCCGATGAATGGGATTTCTGGTACGAAGGCAAACCGGCGGCGAAGGAACTACCCGATCCCTTCGGCTCTCCGCTCATCGCCAAGGGTGCGGTGCGTGACGGTGGATCTTACGAGCAACGCTTCAAAAAGATTGCCGTGTGGAATTCTATTATGAGCGAAAACGACTATCTGGTGAAACGTTGGACGGAATTCCTAACCGCCTGATAAACATCGGTCTTTGGGCCGTGTAAGTGGGTCGGTGCGACATTTTCCGTGCCGGCCCACGTTTCGATAAGCCGCTATCCGACCCCGGTTCAGAATGTCAAAAGTCAGCGAATTACATCATACAGGCCTGATCGGCCGCCAGCCCGAGCCGGATGAAGCGTCGATCCGGGCCGAAATCAGCCATATGGAGGAAGGCTTCGCGACTGTCTGGCTGATTACGCCGGCGGCAATTTGGCTTATCCTGTTCCTGGTTATTCCCCTGGTTTCCATCGTTATTTTTAGTTTTTGGGAGAATACCGCCCAAGGTTTGAAGCCGGCCTTTTCCCTGGAATTCTATGGTGAGTATTTTTATACCAAGGGATTTTTCGATCCTGAAGCGGACCGTTTCCTGTTGCCCAGCGTTTTTATCCGTACCCTTGGCGCGACGATCTACTTTACCCTCGTCACCATGGCCCTGTGCCTGGCCGTGGGTTACCCCATCGCCTATTTCCTGGCCATGCAGGTGCAGGCCTTTAAATGGCAGCTGGCGTTGTTCCTGTTATGCATGGTGCCGTTCTGGACCTCGTATCTGATCCGCGCCGTGGCCTGGCTGCCCATGTTGGGCCGCCGGGGTTTGATCAACCAGGCCCTGCTGGGCATGGGCATCGTGGATAAACCGGTCAGTTTTCTGTTCTATTCGGAATTCGGCTACACCTTGGCGTTGGTGCAGATCTATGTGGTGCTGGGCATCGGGCCGATGTTCTTCTCACTGGCCAAGATCGATAAAGCCATATTGGAAGCGGCCACGGACATGGGCGCCACGCCGTTTCAGATTTTCCGCGAAATTATCGGGCCCATGTCATTGCCTGGGGTCGCGATCGGGATGATCTTTATTTTTGTCATGATCATGGGTGAATTCGCCACCGCTGTCGTGGTTTATGGCGGCAAGACGTCTACCGCTGGCACCGTGATCCTCAACTACTATGGCATTGCGAACTATCCCTTCGCCGCCGTGAATGCGTTGATGCTGATGCTGGCCATGGTGATCGGCATCATCGTCATATTACGCGTCGTCGATATCCGGAAGGAGTTGTAACGCCAATGGCCCGCTGGACACCGGAGCGTCGGCGGAAGCTACGGGTGAAGGCCGGCTTTTCTATCTATTACGTGATTTTTTTGCTGTTTATATATGGCCCCATGTTCGCCATGTTCATCCTGTCCTTCCAGGGTCGGCGCGGGGGCACGTCATTCCCCATGCGGGGTTACAGCTTGTATTGGTGGAACAAACTGCTGGAGCCATCCACCGTGGGCGATATGCAGGGGGCCATGGGCCGGTCGATTATTCTGGCCCTGATGGTGATGGTGATCACGGCGCTCTTTTCGACCATGCTGGCCATGGCCTTCCGCAAGTCGTTCTGGTTTTCCAACGTGCTATTTTACACCATCCTGACCGGCCTGATGGTACCCGGCGTCTTGCTCAGCCTCGGCATGGCCATTTTGTTGCGGCAATTGGGCCTGTCGCCTGCCTGGTATAGTTCGGGCCTGGCGGTGCATGTCATTTGGGCTCTACCATTCGGTTATCTGGTGATGATGGCCGTCTTCAACCGCTTTGATGCCAGGTTGGAGGAGGCGGCCCGCGACATGGGCGCCGATGAATGGACCGTTTTTAAGGAAATTACCCTACCTTTGATCATTCCCGGCGTGGTCGCTGCCGGGCTGTTCGG
>CAUZBE010000483.1:0-2994 GCA_963577885.1 Alphaproteobacteria bacterium | reverse complement strand
CGGGTGCTGCCATCCGTGCTGGCGGGGGAAAAAATTGCCGCCCTGGCGGTTACCGAACCGTCGGGTGGTTCGGACGTGGCGCGGCTAAAAACCACGGCCAGGCGCGACGACGGTGATTATATCGTCAACGGCCAGAAGATGTTCATAACCTCTGGCTATTGGGCTGACTTTTACACCGTGGCGGTGCGCACGGGCGGCGAGGGCCTGGGCGGTATCTCGCTATTGATGATAGAGCGGGAGCGGCCTGGCTTTGAACGCACCAAATTGAAAAAGATGGGTTGGTGGGCCTCCTACACTGCCGCCTTGTATTTCGATGACGTGCGGGTGCCCGTGGCCAATTTGATCGGTGAGGAAAATCAGGGCTTCAAGGCGATTATGCAAAATTTCAACTACGAACGCCTCGGCATGTCGGCGGGCGCCCTGGACTATGCGCAAACCTGCCTGGATGAGGCCACGGCGCACGCCCGGGAGCGCCATACCTTCGGCAAACCGTTGATCGAGAACCAGGTAATCCGGCACAAACTGGTGGACATGGCCATGCGGATCAATTCGGGCCAAGCCTATCTGGAAGACCTGACCTGGCGCGATATGCAGGGCGACCGGGTGGTGGCGGATGTCTGCATGTTGCAGGTGCACGCCACGGCGGCTATGGAGTTCTGCGCCAACGAGGCGATGCAGATCCTGGGCGGGGCCGGCTATATGCGTGGCGGCAAGGTGGAGCGCATTTACCGCGAGACCAAGGTCATGGCCATTGGCGGCGGCTCAGCCGAGATCATGAAGAATCTCGCCGCCCGGCAAATGGCCCTGTAGGAGCACGCCATGAACAATATCCCCAACCGGCGGAGCAGCCCCTATTACAGCGAGGCGCACGAGGTTTTCCGCGCCTCTATCCGCCGCTTCGTGGAGCGCGAGATAGAACCCTATGTCACGGCATGGGATGAGGCCGGGGAATTTCCCCGAGAAATCTATCAAAAGGCCGGCGAAGTCGGCTTGCTGCAAATCTGCTATCCGGAAGAATATGGCGGTATCGATTGCGACCGCTTTTTCACCATCATCGCCTATCAGGAGCTTTGCCGTTGCGGCAGCGGTGGCCTGACCGCCGGTTTGTCCAGTCATACCATCGGCACGCCGCACATTGCCCAATTTGGCTCCGACGAATTGAAGGCACGGGTGCTGCCAAGTGTACTGTCGGGCGAGAAGATCTCCGCCCTTGGTGTCACCGAACCTTCGGGGGGCTCGGACGTGGCCCGGTTGCGCACCACGGCCCGCCGCGAGGGTGATGAGTACGTCATCAATGGCCAGAAGACCTTTATCACGTCCGGCATGCGGGCCGATTTTGTCGCCGTGGCCGCGCGAACTGGTGGTGAGGGTCTGGGCGGTATTTCGCTGATCCTGGTCGAGGGCGGGACGCCCGGTTTCTCCCGCACGCCGCTGCGGAAAATGGGTTGGTGGTGTTCCGATACCGCAACCCTGAATTTCGATGATTGCCGGGTGCCCGCCGCCAACCTGATCGGCGAGGAGAACCAGGGCTTCAAGCAGATCATGCACAATTTCAACTATGAACGTTTGATGCTGGCAACCCAGGCCCTGGCCTTTGCCCAGGTCTGCCTTGACGAGGCCATCGTCTATGGCCGGGAGCGTCATACGTTTGGTAAGCCGTTGGTGGAAAACCAGGTGATCCGTCACAAGCTGGTGGACATGGCCATGCGGATCAATGCGGGCGTGGCCTATCTGGAAGATCTGACTTGGCGCGACATGCAGGGCGAAACGATCGCGGCGGATGCGGCCATGCTCAAGGTGGTCGCCACGGATGCCATGGAATTCTGCGCCAACGAGGCTATGCAGATACTAGGCGGGGCTGGCTATATGCGCGGCGGTAAGGTGGAACGGATCTACCGGGAAACCAAGGTAATGGCGATCGGCGGCGGCTCGGTCGAAATCATGAAAGACCTTGCCGCCCGGCAAATGGGGCTTTAGCCGCGGCAATGTTGATTGCCTGAAAGGCTTGACTTGGGGCCCCCGCGCCGGGCAAGCAGGGGCATGATAAATGACGCACCAAAGACCATCCATTTAAGCGACTACCAACCGCCGGCCTTCTTAGTCGAAAGGCTCGCCCTGGAGTTCGATCTGGAGCCCGAGAACACACGGGTTCTGGCGCGAATGTCCCTGCGGCGAAATCCCGGCCATGGCAATGACGCGGCGCCGTTACGCCTGGAGGGGGAGGGTCTGGACCTGGTCTCCTTGGCCTTGGATGGGCAAATCCTGGCGGGCGGAGATTATGCCCTGGACCAGGCGGGGCTGAGCCTTGCTGCAGTGCCGGATGCCTGCGAATTGGAAGTGGTGACCAAAATCGCGCCGGCAGCCAATACCAAGTTGGAGGGGCTGTATCGATCAAGCGGTATATTCTGCACCCAATGCGAGGCCGAGGGTTTTCGCCGCATCACCTATTTCCCGGACCGCCCCGATGTCATGACTACCTATCAGGTGACCGTGCGGGCCGAGAAGACGGCCTGTCCCGTTCTGCTTTCCAACGGCAATCTAGCGGAGGCAGGTGACTTGCCCGATGGCCGCCACTATGCGGTCTGGGACGATCCGTTCCCGAAGCCATCCTATTTGTTTGCCCTGGTGGCGGGTGACCTGTTCTGGTTGGAAGATTACTTTACCACCCAGTCCGGGCGCGTCGTTGCCTTGCGCATTTATACCGACCCCGGGAACGAGGGGCGCTGCGGCTATGCCATGGAAGCCCTGCAACGTTCCATGCGCTGGGACGAGGAAAAATACGGCCTGGAATACGATCTGGATCTGTTCAACATCGTTGCCATCAACGACTTCAACATGGGCGCCATGGAGAACAAGAGCTTGAACGTATTCAACGCGAAATACGTTCTGGCTAATCCCGAAACTGCCACCGACGACGATTACGCCAATATCGAAGCCATCGTGGCTCATGAATATTTTCATAATTGGACCGGCAATCGGGTGACCTGCCGGGAT
>CAUZBE010000482.1:0-3005 GCA_963577885.1 Alphaproteobacteria bacterium | reverse complement strand
AGGCGCGCCACACCCCCTGCCCGGTTCTCCAACACCGCGCGTTGATTAATATATCCCTTGTCGGTGATTTCATTGGCATCGATGGCGGATGGTTCTGTCAACAGCAACAAGCGGTGGATCCGGGTAGACGAGCCAGGATTAGCATCGTTATAGGCCTTCAGACCGTCCCGGACATGTTGGCGCACCGCCGCCGATGCCGCGGCGCCAGTCATATTGAGCCCATCGTCACCGCTGACGGATCGGCAGCCGGCCAAGTTTGGCCAGGCCAGCAGGGCGATGAAATCACGGTCATGGCCGGCCACCACAACGTCTTGTAGAACCGGCAGTGCGGCCGACAAGGCGGCCAGCCGCAGGCCCCCGCTGTTGACCCAGGTACCCGTGGTCAGCTTAAAGTCTTCCGCCACGCGGCCATCAAAAACCAGGCCCTTGACCGGATCGTCCGGATCCGCGAACCGGCCGGCATCGCCAATGCGGTAGAAACCTTCATCATCGAAAGCCTTGGCTGTCAGGTCGGGCCGTTTCAAATAACCCGGCGTGACATTGGGACCGCGTACCCGCAGCTCCATCTTGCCGCCTTTCGGCACCATTTTGACGTCCGTACCCGGGACCGGCAGACCGATGACACCGGCCCGGTCTATCGCCCAATGGACTGCTGTCGCCATGGGCGCGGTCTCGGTCGAACCCCAGGCAGACACCATAGGTACTGCCCGCCCCAGAGACTGCATCGAAGTGGCTTCAAGACGTCGCCAAAGGTCTTGGGGCAGGGCAGCGCCGGCGTAAAAAATCAACCTCAATTGGCGAAAGAAATTGTCCCGCAATAGGGCATCACTCTCCAAAAAAGGCAGCAAGGCGGCGAAGCCGGCAGGCACGTTGTAATACAGGGTTGGTGCGGCCCAGCGCAGATTATCGACGGTGATATCAATCAGCCCCGGCGCCGGTTTGCCAGCGTCGATATACAAGGTGCCACCATTAGCGAGGGCATTATTGATCACGATGTTGCCACCAAAGGTATGATTCCAGGGCAGCCAATCCAGCAGGATGGGCGGTTGCTGCAACAGGAACGGCCAAATTTGCTGTAACTGCTGCATATTGGCGCACAACATGCGTTGCGTGTTGATCACCCCCTTTGGCAGGCCCGTGGAGCCAGAGGTGAAGAGGTATTTCGCGATCGTGTCCGGCCCGACGGAGGTAAATGCCGTTTCTACCCCTGCGCCGGGCTGGGTGGCGCACAGGGCGCTGAACGCTGCCCCGCCGCCGTCGAGAGTTTCCACGTTCCCCAATTCCAAGCTGGCAAGGGCAGCGACGAATGGCGCCCCGGCTTCCACATAAATCATGGCCGGTTGGACCAGATCAAAGATATGGCGCAGTTTCGCGAAATCCTGGCTCATCAGGGAATAAGCCGGCGATACCGGCGCCACCGGGATGCCCACCTGCATGGCGCCGTGGGTCAGCATGGCGTGTTGCAGGGAATTGCCCGACAGGATCATCAGCGGCCGGTCAGGGCCCAGGCCACGGTCTAGCAGCCCCTGGGCAATGGCATCAGCCTGCCTGCGGGCCGCGCCGAACGACAATTGGCGCCAGTGCCCGCCTTCCGATGGGTCCTCCCGCTGAGCCAAGAATGTCCTCTCCGGCGATACCTCGGCCCAATGGCGCAGATACACCCCCAACTGCGCCACGCCCGGGCCCAAAGGATGGGGCGACGAAAGCACGATACTGCCATCGTTGCGGCGTTCCACCTCCACCCTGGGCTCCAGATAATGCAGTTTAGGGTTAGGGGACGGGGCTTGATTTAATGACATGATCTACTCCCGTGGCCGCAATCACGTTTGTTAGCCTTCGCGCTGGGCAGCAATCCCACCATAATGCATCAATGAGATTAATCCTGCTATTTTCCCTAGGCCGCCTGATTGTTGGCCCGGCCGTGGCCATGACGGTTTGGGGTCCTGCCAAGGTCATTGATGCCGAGACCTTGCGCGTTGGTGGCCAGCTCATCCGCCTAAGCGGTGTCGCGGCACCAAAGCCCGGTGACAAATGCGCTATGCGCAACGCCACCACTCCCTGCGGCCGGGGCGCCACGGCTGCGTTAATAGATCTCACGGCGGGGGCAGAAGTGCGGTGCCAAACCCACGGCGGCGCAAACCCTAAGGACATCATGTTGGCGACCTGCACCGCGAGCGACTACGACCTCTCGGAAGGCATGATCTACACCGGTTGGGCCGGGCCCGACAAAAGGGATACCCCCGCTATCGCGAGGTCGAGAAAGCGACCAAAAAACGCCGGCATGTATTGTGGCGCAGAGAGTTTCCAAAGGCTGTCAACAAGGCGGCCGCTAGAGCAATTCCTAACTAATGAGAATTGCGAAGCAATTCTAAGTGATTGGAAAAATTTCTCTAATTCTGAAGGTCTGAGCATTTTCAGAATAAAAATGCTCTAGCTGTTGACCTGCACGATGACCTTGCCCATGGCTTGACCGGATTCCAGTCGGGCGTGGGCGGCGGCTGCATCTTCCAGGGCAAACGGTTTGCCGTCCAATAAGGGCCAGATCTGGCCCGCCTCCACCAAAGCCGTAATCTCGCACATAATCTGACCATGCCGGGTACCGCCGACGCCGTGCAACAGCGGGATCAACATGAAGACGCCAATATGCTGCAAGCCCTTTAAATGCAACGGCGTCAAATCCTGGGTCGAATTGGTCTGGCAGCTGATAACCGTGCCCCGCAGTTTCGCCGCCGCCCAGGAGTTCGGGATATTGTCGCCCCCGACCGTGTCATAGACGACGTCAAAGCCGGCCCCGCCGGTATGGGCCTGCACATATTCCTCGACACTATTATCCCGATAGTTAATGGGAACGGCACCAAATTCACTGACTACGGCGGCTTTCTCCGGGCCGGAGACCGTGGCGTATACCTTGGCCCCGCGCGCGATGGCGATCTGTATGGCCACATGGCCGACGCCCCCTACCCCAGCGTGCACCAATACTCTTTGGCCCCAGCCCACGTTGGCGC
>CAUZBE010000481.1:0-3014 GCA_963577885.1 Alphaproteobacteria bacterium | reverse complement strand
CATTCGTCCTATCGCTATCCTCCCCATGTATAGCGTATTGGAGAAGGGTTCGTCTATTTTGGACGTGCAATTTAAAACCCCGTCAGAATGTCACGCATCACCAGATTCACTTCGGCATTTGCGCCGTAAACCGTTATTTTTTGGCGACTATTGCAAATAAAGGGGAACAGCACATGTCGGATGGTGGTGCCGTTGCCCGGCACTACACTCACGGCTCACTTTTGGAGGCCATAAGATTGGGCGTCGAAAAACTTGGCAAGACGCCGGAGACGGTCACCATTAACGACCCCGCCCCGATCGATGAATTTCACATTGGCGGGCGCCGGGCGTCCGACGATTTTTTTTGAGCCAGCTGCCGCTAAATGATGGGACCCACGTGTTGGATATGGGCTGTGGTCTGGGCGGCGGGTCCCGGTTCGCGGCTAGCCGCTTCGGCTGCCGGGTAAGTGGCGTCGACCTGACGCCGGAGTTTGTCAAAACCTGACAGGTTTTGTGCGACTGGGTTTGTTTGCGCGATCGGATTACCCTGCAACAGAGCAGCGCGCTGGAGATGCCGTTTGACGATGGCAGTTTCGATGCCGCTTACATGATGCATGTAGGCATGAATATTGCGGATAAACACGGCTTGTTCGCCGAATTCGCGCGGGTGTTGAAACCGGGCGGGGTCTTCGGCGTCTATGATGTCATGGGCACCGAGGATGATGGTTTGATTTTTCCCCTGCCGTGGGCGAAAACACCGGACACCTCCGCCGTGGCGACGCCGGAAACCTATAAAAGCGCCTTTTCGGATGCTTGCCTTACGGTCTCGGCGGAGCGAGATCAGCGCCAATTCGCGCTCGACTTTTTTTGCCGGCCTTACCCCAGGGCAGCCTCGCCGGGTGGCCCGCCACCGCTCGGGCTACACATTCTGATGGGCGCTACGGGCTCTCAAAAAGTGAAGAATATGGTCAAGAAATTCGCCGCCGGTCGGATAGCGCCGATCGAAATGGTTACCCGAAAATAACAGATTAGTTAGGGCGCGATTGTACAGTGCACCCGACGTGGCAAGTTTCGTACCGCCCTTCTGAACGCTGACGAATTTGTATCCAAGGCGGAATTTCTTTCGGAATGACCAGAACCGGCAACGCCTGGGCGGCTCTTTTTGCAGGGACTTTCGTTTCCCATCGGTGCGTTCGTGCGGTCCCGTCAATATCATATTGCACCAGGGTGCAATCGCTTATTAAGAATTTTAGCCTAATTTATTGTTTTCGGAGCAATTTAAATTTTGTGAGAGGTGAAGGGTACATGCGCCTGCCCTGTGGATTCCAGGATTGATGTTTAGCTAAGGACAAACCCGCGCTTGCAATTTGCGGCCTGACACCCGACTCTTCTTAACAGTATGACAGCGCATCGGGGACAACATCACGGCGGCCGTGTCACCGCCGTTCTGGGGCCGACCAACACCGGCAAGACCCACCTGGCGGTAGAACGCATGCTCGGGCACCGCACTGGCATCATTGGCCTGCCATTGCGTCTGCTGGCCCGCGAGATTTATGACCGGGTGGTGGCGCAAAAGGGCGTCGGCGCCGTGGCCCTAGTCACGGGCGAAGAAAAGATTGTGCCCAGCCAGCCCAATTATTTCGTCTGTACGGTCGAGGCTATGCCGCTGACGTGGCGGGCCGATTTTCTGGCCGTGGATGAAATACAGCTTTGCGCCGATCCTGAACGGGGTCATGTCTTCACCGACCGGCTGCTGCGCGCGCGTGGCGAGCAGGAAACCATGTTCCTCGGCTCCAACACCATGAAGCCGATCATACGCCGCCTGCTGCCCGAGGCTGAATTTATCGAGCGACCGCGCTTTTCCGTGCTGTCCTACGCCGGCGAAAAGAAGCTTTCGCGGCTGCCCCAGCGCAGCGCTATTGTCGCGTTTTCCGCCGCGGATGTCTATGCCCTGGCGGAGCTGATGCGCCGGCAACGGGGCGGTGCGGCGGTGATCATGGGCGCGCTCAGCCCGCGCACCCGCAATGCCCAGGTGGCGTTGTATCAGGCCGGTGAGGTGGATTACTTGATCGCCACCGACGCCATCGGGATGGGCCTGAACATGGATGTTGACCATGTCGCCTTTGCCGCCCAGCGCAAGTTTGACGGCGTCGGGCACCGCGCGTTGCGCCCGGCCGAGGTGGGCCAGATCGCGGGCCGCGCCGGCCGTCATATGAACGACGGTACTTTTGGCACCACGGGCGGCGCGGGGTCCATGGACGCGGAGATGGTGGCGCTGGTGGAAGACCACCGTTTTCCCGCCGTGCGCCGGCTGCATTGGCGCAACGCCAATCTAGAATTTCAATCCCCGGCCGTGTTGGCGCAAAGTTTACGCCAGGCCCCGCCGCGTGACGATTTAAGCTTGGTGCTGGAAGCGGACGACAGTCTGGCTCTGCACGCCCTGATGGGCGATAGCGCCATTCGGGACGCAGTGCGCGGCCCAGCCATGGTTCGCCTGTTGTGGGATATTTGCCGCATTCCCGATTTTGCCAAAACCATGCCGGAAGCCCATCATCGTACCTTGAACCGGATCTTCCGCTTTCTGGCAGTCGATGATGGCAGGATCCCGGCAGACTGGATCGACCGTCACATGCGGCGCCTGGACCGGACCGACGGCGATATTGATACCCTGGCCGGGCGCATCGCCCATGTGCGCACCTGGACCTATATTTCCCATCAGGCCGAATGGCTGGATGACGCCCGCCACTGGCAGGAGCGGACCCGGGGCGTGGAAGACGCTCTTTCGGACGCCTTGCATGCCGCCTTGACCCAACGCTTTGTCGATCGCCGGACGGCCGCCCTTTTTCGTGGCTTGAAAGAACGCCGGGATCTGCTGGCCGCCGTCACCGCGAACGGCGAGGTCTTGGTGGAGGGGCAATATGTGGGCCGCTTGCAAGGCCTAGACTACTACCCCGACACCGCGACCGACATGGCCGAGGGACGGGCCCTGCGTACCGCCGCTAACCGGGTTCTGAGCCAGGAAATTGCTCGCCGGG
>CAUZBE010000480.1:0-3026 GCA_963577885.1 Alphaproteobacteria bacterium | reverse complement strand
ACTTGGTGGCTGGGATGACCGTTGATGGTGAGATCACCGGCGCGGTTCTGCTGTACCACAGGGAAGCCATCATAGGCCGCGGCGTTCCCCAAGCGGTCCTGGACGCCTTTATCGCCAGTATCGCCGGCACGTCCATGAATAACTTCCGCGGCCTGCGGCCAGACGTCCTGGTCCGCGCCAGCACCAGCGGCAGACTGATGAAGCGGGGCCTGCAGAGTTCCGCCAAATTGGTGTTCGCCGGCCATGTTTTGGGGGTCGAACCTGTCACGGAGCCCACCTTGGACCGCGCCGGGTTCGTGATGTATTCGTTCGATGAACTGGTGGCCGGGGGTTCGGTTCTCGATTTCGCACTGACCATGGGCGAAGTTTTGGACCATTTCCGCGAAGCGGGAGGCCGCGGCGCCCTGCCGAACGGAACGCTGCTCGCCGGTGGCGCCAGGGAAGAATTGTTCACCGAGCTCTATGCCGCTTTGATCTCGCCCAGATCCATCGGCGCCAATCTGTTTTCCGGCGCACGGTACGATGGCTACATGGCGGAGGAACTCGAAGGCGCCTTGACTCTGTGGGTTGCCAGCGACGGTCCTTATTCCTTTGCCAGCAACAGCCACTTTCGGGCGGAAAACGACTACCAGTTTGACAGGGTCAAGATCGTCCAAGGGGATTTGGTCATCCGCCTGACCCGTGACGCCCACCGGCGCCTTGGCCACAGCAGTGATCCCGGCAGAAGCCATGGGACCACCATGTTGTTCGACTTGCCAGAGGACTCAGGCCTGGACCCGCTCCTGCCCTTCGACGTCGTTCTGATGATCGCCGGGACCGACGCCGAAGGTAGTCCGCTGACCGTTGAACTGCCGATTGCCTACCAGTTGCCGGAACGCCACATGTTGCTGCCGCCGCCGCCGCCGGTGCCCATGTGGGTGGAAACTTGGCGCGAAAAACAGGTCGATATCGCGATCCTCTGTTTCTTGCTGCTGTTCGTGACCATCATTTTCTTGTTCCAAGACTTTTTGACCCGGTCCCCCCGGGCCTACACAATTGTCAGGGTCGGGACGCTGGCGTTCGTTCTTGGCTGGCTGGGCTGGTATGCGGGCGGCCAGTTGTCGATCGTCAACGTTTTGGCCTACATCCAGGCGCCGTTTGGTGGCACGGGGCTTAGCGCTTTTGTCCTGGATCCACTGATCTTCATCTTGTCGGTGTACGTGGCGGTATCGTTGTTCGTTTTGGGGCGGGGCGTGTTCTGCGGTTGGTTGTGCCCGTTCGGCGCTGCCCAAGAACTACTGAACCGATTGGCGCGGCTTCTGCGCATTCCACAAATCAACATATCCGAAACCCTTCAACAGCGGCTTTGGGCCATCAAATATCTGGTGGCGATTTTTTTGATCGGTGCGGTGTTTGTATCGGTCGACGCGGCCGAGAGATATGCGGAGATTGAACCCTTCCGAACAGCGATTACCGTGCGATTTGATCGAGACTGGGTATTTGTTCTGTATGCTGCGGGGCTCCTTGGTGTCGGACTGTTTTTCGAGCGCGCCTACTGCCAGTTTCTTTGCCCGCTGGGCGGATCCCTTGCGGTCCTCGGGCGGTTCCACATGTTTAGCTGGCTCAGGCGGCGGCAAGCTTGCGGCACCAGCTGCCGGATTTGTGAACAGAAATGCCCCGTTGGCGCCATCGGACGCGACGGCAAAATCAATTTAAACGAATGCCTGCAATGCATGGATTGCCAAGTGGCGTATTTCGACGATCACCAATGTCCGCCATTGATTGAGCGCCGTAATCGCAGAAGGGCACAAAAAGAGGCAACAGCTGCGGTGACCGGTGCACCGCCCGATGCCATTCCCGGAGCCGCTCCAGCCGAATAGCCATTGAGGTCTAATCAATCAGGCGATCTGCCTGGGCCAAGACATTTTCAGGAATTTCAAAGCCCTGGGCGCGCGCGGTTGCAAGGTTAATGACCATAGCCACTGGCCCTGCCTCCAGCGCCATGTTGCGCGAATGGGTGCCGTCGAAAAGGGCGGCGATGTAGTGGGCGGCCATCCTTGCCATGGCCGTTGTATCGGCATGAATTGCCGCCAGACCCCCGCTTTCAGCGTCTCCGGCTGAGCCGAAAACCGCCGGCACCCCGGCCAGCTCCGCCCGAGCGATTACCTGATTGCGTTCTTGGCCAGAACTTCGTCGGTTGGAATCAGAATTGCCCCAGCGCCCGCACTTTGAAGGGTGCCGAAGGCTGCCTCGATCCCTTCGGGACCGGCCAGGTCCGCTCGAACCAGGGGAGCTCCCGCCTGGGTATCTAGGGCGTGCCCAACATGCAATGTGTGCAGTGGATTGGAGATGTTGAGGATCATTCCCACGGGAGCGACCTCCGGCGCCAACGTTCGTGCCAACTGGACAAGCCGTGGTGTTGTGTCAGCGGCGATCAGGCCAGTAACGCTGCGCCCCGAAATCTCCAGGGAATCCACAAAGCCCATCTCAACGGCGTCCGTCGCATCAAGCATGATAACGTGGAAATTGGGGTAGACCCGAGCCTCATTGACCGCAGCCATCGCAGCGGCTTGGACGAGGGTACAAATCAGACCCTGCCAAGACAACCTCTGAACCATTTCCGATGCGGGTTCGAAGGCACCGAACAGTCCCCAATTATTGATTTCGAAAGTGGTGCCGGGCACCAAATCCAATTCGATTAGTCCGTCAGAAAAAGCCCTGCGTTGATCCTGCTGCGCGCCCGAGGGGTTGCCCATGAACAGCACCGAAAACGCCGGCGCCTCAACCGTTGCCTGCGCTGAAAACGGAAAGGCAGCGCTGGCCGCTCCCATCCCGGCAAGAAATTCGCGACGATCCGGATTTGGGGCCCCAGATTGATCCCGGCGCTGCGGAAGAGTAATAGAATGGGAAGGTCATGGAAGATGCCCTGAGCGATCCATACTTGCGAACGCCCCTGGAAGATTTTTGCGGTATCATGCCGGCAATGGGATGGCTTACGCCGCCAGAGGAGAGAGGCCGAGACATGTTTCCGAAGATCGCAAGAGCTT
>CAUZBE010000479.1:0-3027 GCA_963577885.1 Alphaproteobacteria bacterium | reverse complement strand
CCTCGATCAGCTCCGCAAAGCCTAGGCAAAAACCGATGCCGTACTCAGCCGCCTTTTCGAACAACCGTTCGGTGTCGGGGCCCGGCATGGCGGTTTCGAAGTAACGATCGACCTCGGCCCGATCCGTAAAATACCAGCGGGGAAAAAATGTCGTCAGAGCTAGTTCTGGAAAAACTACCAGATCGCAGCCGCGTTCATGGGCTCGCTCCAGCAACGTCAACAGGCGGTCCAGCACCGAAGCACGGCTTTCATCGCGGGCGATGGGACCAAGTTGCGCCGCCCCCACGGTGACCATTCGGTTTGATTTTGGCAATGTCCCTTTTCCTTCGACTGCTATTCTCACTCAAGCTGGCGGGAATGGAAATAGGCGTTATGATCACCTCAACAACAGGGGCGAGGACATAATGAAATTCGGCGTATCATTCCCACAATCGGAGATCGGCAACGATCCCGTCGTCATTCGTGATTTTGTGCAAGCGGCAGAGGATCTGGGCTTTGAGCGCCTGACTCTGGTGGATCATATTCTGGGCGCCAAGGATGCCCGCGATACGCCTTGGGCGGTGCATTACACCATTGAATATGGTTTTCACGAACCCATGACCCTGTTTGCCTGGATGGCCGGTTTCACCAGCAAAATCCAATTAGTCACTGCCAATGTGGTGCTGCCACAGCGGCAAACCGAATTGGTCGCTAAACAGGCTACTGAGATCGATATCCTGACCGGCGGGCGGCTGGTCCTAGGCATCGGCGTTGGCTGGAGCTCCAAGGAATTTGACGCGTTGGGCATGGATTTCGACAATCGTGGCGATCGGATTGAGGAACAGGTAGCGCTATTACGCCGGTTGTGGTCCGACGAACTAGTGAATTTTGAGGGCAAATGGCATCATATCAGCGATATGGGCATGAATCCCCGGCCGACGGGGCGGTCCATCCCTATCTGGTTCGGCGCCATGGCCAATGTTGCCGTGCGCCGCGCCGCCCGGATCGGTGATGGCTGGTTGATGAACCCGCGCACCAAGCCCGATGACACGATGAAGCGTAAGATCGAAATCTTCCACGAGGCCGCGCAAACCGCCGGCCGGAACCCCGCCGCCCTGGGCATCGACGCCACGGTCTTTGCCGAGAATAGGGGGCCGGACGAATGGCTGGCCGAGGCCGAATTCTGGCGGGCCATGGGGGCGACCTCCATCACCTTCCGCACCTCCGCCTCGGGCTTCGCCACTATTAACGAACATCTAGCGGCTATGAAGAAACTAGCCGCCGCCGCCTGATATCAAGGAGAATTTATCATGACCGAACTACCCGTCACGGTTGGTGATACCGCGTCATTTACCAAGACCGTCGGAGAAAGCGATATTTATGGTTTTGCCGGCATTACCGGCGACTTTGCCGCGCCGCATGTGAACGAGGCCTTTATGAAACGTTCGCAATATGGCCAGCGGGTCGCCCATGGTGCTCTGTTGGTGGGTTTCATGTCCACTGCCTCGGCCTTGCTGGCCATGCGTTTGACCGAGGCGCGAGAGGATCTGACGCCCATGTCCATCGGCTATGACCGGGTGCGTTTTACCGCCGCCGTGAAAATAGGTGATACCATCACGGTCAACTACGAGGTCAAGGACGTGGATCAGGCCAGCCGCCGCAGCCGCGCCGCCCTGACCGCCACCAACGAGCGGGGCGAAGTGGTCGGCGTGGCCGAGCACATCATGAAATGGCTGATCAACCCCTGAAGGCCGGAAAATCGTTATACCAATCGCCGTGATCGCCGTCGTGGTTGCCCATACCCGGTTTGGTCAGGCAGCCCCGGGGGCCGATGAAGCTGTCGATGCGGCGTTCCGGCGCCTCCGACCAGCCGATGTTGAAGGCGCATAGCTTGGGGAAGAATTGTAGACGGCTGTAGGGCAGGTGGTCGTGGATCCACCAGGCCAAGGCCCGCCAATCCGCGTCATTAGTGTGGCGGTCGGTGAACCAGGGCAATAGCACACAGGCCATGGCGCCCATGTGGCCATTGCTATCCCGGTGGTCCCAGACATGGCGGCCCTTGGCGCGTTCAGAACTGGCGCAATTCAAGCCGTGGGCATTGCCGAAAGCGTTGACCGCGGCGTTGCGGTAAGAGGAACGGATGGATAGCTTGCCAAAGCTGGCCTTCAATGGCTCCAATAGCTGGCCGCACAGCATCTTACCGGCGGCGATGGCCAGGTCCGGGTTATCGGGAATATTGGGAATGCCGTAAAAGACGGATATCTCGCTGTAGAGAAAATCCCGCATGAAAAACGACGGCGACAGGCGCACCCGGCCGAACTCGTCCAAACCCTTCATGCTGGCAGGCTTACGCATCGCGCAGCCGCAAGATCCAAAGCGCGACGACGAACAAAGCGGTCAGCACCAGGGGCCAGAAAATGGCCAATCCGATCGGCCCCAGCCACCAGGGAAACAGGGCGACGGCCAGGGCGAACAACAGGGGCCAATGACGCCATGGCGGCAATTTAACAGGCCGGTTCGTCACGTTATTTATTCCCCCATATAAGATTAATAAAACACTATAACCATATATAACTAAATTATTTAAATGCGTATTTTATGTCATCCAATAAATCCGCGCCGTCCTCTATGCCCACCGATAGGCGCACCAGGCCGTCGCTGATCCCCAGTTCCGCCCGGATCTCGGGCGGGATTGAGGCATGGGTCATGATGGCGGGATGCTCGATCAGGCTTTCTACGCCGCCCAGGCTTTCGGCCAGGGAAAACAGCTTCGTGCGCTCCAGGAAACGGCGGCTCTTCTCCAGCCCGCCCTTCAGAACAGCGGTCACCATGCCGCCAAAACAATCCATCTGACGCACGGCCAGTTGATGTTGCGGGTGGCTTGGCAGGCCCGGATAGTAAACCGTTTCCACATCCTCATGAGCTTCCAGAAATGTGGCGATGGCCAGGGCATTTTCGCTGTGACGTTGCATGCGCAGGGGCAGGGTTTTCAGGCCCCGCATGGCCAGAAAGGCATCGAAGGGCCCGGCGATGGAGCCCACCGCGTTA
>CAUZBE010000478.1:0-3028 GCA_963577885.1 Alphaproteobacteria bacterium | reverse complement strand
CGGCGTGGTGGTACCGGCGAACGATGATGGCGTGCGTACCCGGCGAAAATTGATGGTCAATGGCGGCGCAGCCGTCATCTTGGTAACGGATGACGACGGCGTCTTGCTGGCGGATCCGGAGTTGGTCTTTCAGGGAATGGTGAGCGACAACAGGGAACTTAGCTTGGAAGACGAAGGCTGCCGGGTGGTGGAGGCGGCGCTGGACGGCCTACCCAAAGCCGCCCGCCGCAATGATCTGCGTATGACTGAAGCGGCCCGCATCGCTCTGCGCCGGCTGATCCGGGACCGCTTGGGCAAGCGCGCAGTGGTGGAGGCGCGAATTGTTCGGGTTGAATAATAGAAATTCGGTGAATGATCGCGGCATACTAGAAAAATAGGATGAAGTCGATGATTGGACGTTTGAATCACATTGCCATCGCGGTGCCCGATTTAGCGGCTGCCGCCGCGCTCTACCGCGATACATTGGGGGCAAAGGTATCGGAACCTGCTGACTTGCCCGAGCATGGGGTGACGGTGGTGTTCGTCGAGCTAGATAATTCCAAGATCGAATTGTTGTATCCCTTGGGAGGGAGCTCCACCATCGCCAACTATCTCGAACGCTGCCCAGATGGCGGCATGCACCACATTTGTTTTGAAGTTGCTGATATTTTCGCTGCGCGGGATCAACTGCGATCGGAAGGTGCACGCGTGTTGGGCGGTGGCGAACCCCGGACCGGGGCCCATGGCAAGCCGGTGTTATTTCTGCATCCCAAGGATTTCTGCGGAACTTTGATCGAAATTGAACAGGTATAGAGCTATGTGCTCCAGGGTCTTGGAATGAGTCTGGTCAGCGGCCTGATGATCTACCTCATTCGGTGGTGGATGGTATTTTCATGGTGCTGCCGTTTGGTGTGTGTCCGGCGTGTGAAGCAGGTGGGGTGATTGTTGCGGGACAGGCGGCCACTGCCCCGGCAAAGCCTAGAATTACCACGAAAAGGCTGGTCACGACCCTCATCTTGGGCCTGATCATGGGCGCGATCGTGGCCTTGATTGAGGCGGAATTGATTGATTTCCGCGATCATTTGATGCCGCCTGGCTCGTTTTGGCCGTACCGTCATGGTTCTGCCATGGGTTTGCGAAGTCTTCACACTACACGACAAGCAGCCTTTTTATCGTCATTGTCGGGGTTGACCCGACAATCCAGGCAGCAAACTCTGGCGTATGCGGCTCTTGATTCCCGGGTCTCCGCTTCGCTACGCCCGAGGGTGACGTAGTGTCGTACAGTACGAATTTTGCCCCGGTTGCCGTCTTAACAAAAGTTTAAGCGCCGGGATGTAGGATGGCGCCATGATGATACGATCACTCATTATGGGTAGTTTGGCGGCATTCTTGGCCATGGCGGGCGCCACGGCGAAAGGTCTGAAAAAAATGGTCTCCAAACAGGACGGCCGCTGGCTGGTGCAACACCTACCAGCCGCCGATGTCGCCTATACGCCCGGGGTCGACGTTCGCGGGCATCCGGTAAAACCCGCCGATCTGGCCTCAAACCGGCGGATCAATTTACCGCAAATTATTGCGATCCCCTTGCATGTGCCCGTTGGTAACTTACTGAAAAAAGTGTTACAAGCCCGGCCGGGATTTCCGAGGTGCATGTGGGGCTGGTCACCGTGAATCGGAACAGCGGCGAGATTATGTATGAGGGAAAATCCCTGGTCCCAGCCGAGGCGGACTGCATGGCCGTCGCCTGCCGCCAACTTCAATACCCGAACCAGTAAGACCTTCAAGGCGGCGGACGGCTGGGGCACCCTGCGCTGTCCCTTGCCATTGCCTTATGGGGCAGCTTTGCCTACATATCGCACCGCTGTATATCGCCCTTTCCCGTGGGGCGGTTTTGACCGCCCCGACTAATTCATGATTTGAGGCCCCAACATGCGTATGTCGAAATTCTTCCTGCCCGTGTTGAAGGACACCCCGGCCGAGGCGCAGATTGTTTCCCACCGTTTGATGCTGCGGGCCGGGATGATCCGGCAATCGTCGGCGGGAATTTATTCATGGCTCCCCCTTGGTTTTCGCGTGTTGAAGAAAATTGAACAAATTGTGCGTGAGGAACAGGACGCGACCGGGGCTCAGGAATTGCTGATGCCGACCATTCAGCCGGCGGATCTATGGCGGGAAAGCGGGCGCTATGATGACTATGGCCAGGAGATGTTGCGCATTTCCGACCGCCACGACCGGGAGATGCTGTTTGGTCCCACTAACGAAGAACTGATCACCGATATCTTTCGCGGCTCGATCCGCAGCTACCGCCAACTGCCTCTGAACCTCTATCACATCCAGTGGAAGTTTCGGGATGAAGTGCGGCCGCGGTTTGGCATCATGCGGGGCCGAGAATTCCTGATGAAGGACAATTATTCCTTCGACCTGGATCAGGAAAGCGCCCGTCGTTCCTATAACAAGATGTTCGTGGCCTATTTGCGGACCTTCGAACGCCTTGGCATGAAGGCCATACCCATGGTGGCTGACACCGGGCCCATCGGCGGTGATATGAGCCACGAATTCATCATTTTGGCCGATACCGGCGAGAGCGAAGTGTATTGTCACGCCGACTATCTCGATTTTACCGTTCCCGATGCCTCCACCGATTACGACGGTGATTTGTCTCCAATCATTGAGCATTGGACGTCGCGTTACGCCGCCACGGACGAAAAGCATGATGCTGCGCGTTTCGAAACGGAAGTTCCCAGCAATCGGAAAATCGTCACGCGGGGCATAGAAGTAGGTCATATATTTAATTTTGGCAGCAAATATTCCAAACCCATGGGGGCCACGGTGACGGGGGCAGATGGCGTCGAAGTGCCGGTCGAGATGGGTTCCTACGGCATCGGTGTTTCGCGTTTGGTCGGCGCTATAATCGAGGCCAGTCACGATGATGACGGCATCGTCTGGCCCGCTTCTGTATCGCCGTTCCAGGTTGGTTTGATCAATCTAAAAGTTGGTGATGCGGACTGCGACCAGACGGTGGATGATATCTACCAGACTTTGGGCCGCG
>CAUZBE010000477.1:0-3037 GCA_963577885.1 Alphaproteobacteria bacterium | reverse complement strand
AACTCCACTTTCACCGGCATCAAGGGATTGGCCGAACAGGATCTGATGATCCAGGAAAGTCAGGGCCGGATATTTGATCGTACGCGGGAGACTTTGACGGCGACGGATGCCGCCGTGGTCCGCTTTCGCCGTACCGTGCTGGACGGCGCCAAGGCGCTGGCGGAATCCGGGATCGAGCCGGCGGCACCCTGGCAGCATGGGGCCTACCGCGTCCGTCCCGGCAGCTGGTTCGCCGGCAATGATGTCAGCTTTGAAGAGGTCATGCTGCAGCGCTTCGATGATCCCCTGGGCCGCGTCGGTTAGAAGTCCGCTAGCCGGTTACTGAAAAACTCGAAAATACTCGAAATACCGGTCATGACCGGGCAGGCGGGCATCCAGATGCGGCAATAATTATAGCTGTTTTCGGGCGTTTTCTGGATTCCCGCGAAGCCTATTCTCGCGAAGATGGGGCGGGAATGACGAAAACTTTCTGATCTGGTGTGCTCTCAAACGTTTTTTGGCACCCTACTAGATCACCCGCTCCACGTGGACGTTGCGCACGTCCATTTCATAGTCCAGGCCGGTGACCGGCGGGCGGGCATAATACCAGGTTAGGCCGGCGGCGGCGGCGCCCCGGGCGATGATTTCCGAGGCGAAAAAGGGATACAGGTCATGCACGGTATAGACCTGGGAGGTTCCGGCATCGGCCCAGCCGACGCCAAGTGCGGTCATGCGGGTTTCCATGGCGCCCAGGACGTGGCGGGCTTTTTCGGCCATGGCATCAGGTGAGGTGTCGCCCAGGCGGACAATTCGTTCCGCGTAATCGCCTGGTCCTTCCTCGGCCTCGCCGGAACCTGCAATGACGAAACTTTTCACCGCGCCGGCTGGTCCCGCCACGGGCACCGTATAGCAGAACGCCTCGAAAACAGGCTCACTGGGCGGGTTGATTTCCGGACAGACGTTGGAGCGGGCGACGGAATTCTCATCGTCCTTGAAAATACCCCAGCGTTCCAGGGTGCCCACATAGACCCGGTTGAAGGCGATGAAGCCGGCATCGGTAAAGGGCGCCGGCGAACGCAATTCACAGGCGCAAAAGGCGGTGGTGGGCCGGCCCAGGGCGGTCAAATACGCCTCGATTGCCTGAAAGCCTTCCACGATGGGCCGGGGCCGGGCAAAGCGGACCCGTTCGATGGCAAAGCCCGGCTGTGCCGCCACTCCGCCGGAATATTGAAACGGTCCGCGCACATATCTGTAGTCGCCCGCCTCGAATGCCGCCGTCTCAACCATGTTAGGACCCTTGTTCATGCACCAAGGTGGACACGGTACACCATTCCTTCCGATGGGCGCAAACTCCAGCGATGAGACAGGTTACTTGGTGCTTAATTCGGATACGCGGTGATTTTAGAATAAGTGCTAGGATTATTTGTGGAACGACTACTGATGGGGTTTAAAGGGGATATGCAGTGCTGGTGTTATTTACAGGACAGGCGGCCACGTTACCTGGTGCTCGGCTATGAGCGGGCGCAGCATTAGAGGCAAGGTTGCGGTCGCGGGCATTGGTGAGACGACCTATTACAAGCATGGCAAGTCGCCCAATGCTGAATTCGCCCTGGCTTTGCAGGCCATTCTGCGGGCCTGCGAAGATGCCGGCATCAAGCCCCAGGAAGTCGACGGCCTTGCCTCCTATTCGAACGACCGCAGCGATCCCTCGCGCATCGCCGCCGCGCTGGGGATGCCCGATCTGCGGTTTTCCAACATGCAATGGGGCGGCGGGGGCGGCGGTGTCGCGGCCGCCGTGGCCAACGGCAGTGCGGCCATCGCCGCCGGTTATGCCGACTGTGTCGTGGTCTTTCGCGCCCTGGCGCAAGGGCAGTTCCGCCGCTTTGGCCAAGGTGCGCCGGACCCCACCGTGTCCGGTGATGCTGCCTATATGGCCCCCTATGGCGTGATGTCCCCGGCGCAGAAATACGGCATGCGGGCGACCCGTTTCATGCACGATTACGGCGTTAAGAACGATACCCTTCGCGCCATTGCCATGGCCTCGTATCAACATGCGCAGAGCAATCCCCGCGCGGTGATGCATGGCCGGCCCCTGGATGGGGAAACCTATGATAACAGCCGCTGGATTGTCGAGCCGATCAACCGGTTGTTCGACTGCTGTCAGGAAAACGACGGAGCCGCGGCGCTGCTTTTGGTATCCGCCGAGCGGGCCAAGGATTTGCGCCAGAAACCGGCCTATGTTCTGGGCGCCGCCCAGGGTTCCGACCATCGTTGCGGCGCGCCGGTGATGAATGCCACCAACTTCGCCTCCTCGTCCTTTGCCACCGTGGCGCCACGCCTGTACGAGACCGCCGGGGTATCGCCGAACGATATTGATGTGGTGCAAAGCTATGAGAATTTTACCACCGGCGTGCTGATGGCAGTGGTGGAACATGGCTTTTGCGCGCCGGAGGAAGCGAACGAGTTTTTCACGCTGGAGAACCTCTCGGCGCCCACGGGGCGGATGCCACTGAATACCTCGGGCGGCAATCTGGCGGAATGTTACATGCATGGCCTTGGCCTGCAGTTGGAGGCGGTGCGCCAAATTCGCGGGCAGTCGTGTAACCAGATACCGAACGCCAAGCTGGCCATGAACATCGCCGGCCCCATGGTCACCCCGGTCAGCAGCCTGATCATGGGCTCAGAGGAGACGTTATGATGAGCGAGAGCTATTTGCCTGCCGGGATGCCGGCGCCGGTACCTTCGGGCGATGGCCTGGACCTGGCCTATTGGCAAGGTACCCGGCGCGGTGAGCTGTTGGTGCAGCGCTGTGGCGGCTGCGGCACCTGGCAATGGGGCCCGGAATGGCTGTGCTATCAGTGCCAGTCGTTCAATATGCAATGGCAACAGATCGCGGGTAACGGCCTGATTTATAGCTGGGAGCGGCCCTGGCATCCGGTGCACGCGGCCTTGGCCGATATGGGCCCCTACACGGTGGTGCTGGTCGAACTGTCTGAGGCGGGCAATATCCGCATGATTGGTAATTTGCTGGGCCCGGCGGATCAGGAGGTGGTGATTG
>CAUZBE010000476.1:0-3038 GCA_963577885.1 Alphaproteobacteria bacterium | reverse complement strand
CGAAGGCGCGGCCCGAGGCCAGAAGGTCCAGGACTGCCGATCGGCTCAGCTCTGGCAATACTGTAACCAAACGCCGCGCGGCCCTAGCCGGGTCAGGCACCACTCTGGCGTTGGCGTACAAAGACGCGGTCAGCAAATTCGTCGCCAGCAGAATTCCATTTCGATCCACGATGTCGGCTCTGCCGGCGGTGTATGTGGAGGGGCTGGCAGTTGTGAAGGCCATGGAACGGCTTGGTTCGCGAATGATCGTCAGCTCTATCAGTCGACCGGCCAAAACAAAAAAGCTGACGGCGAAAACCAGGGCCACGGTCAACAGCCGGGTACGGCCGATGCGGATGGCCTGGACCTTGCTGCCAATCAAAATGGCGCGGTCTTGGTCCGGCTCCAGGTCAGCCTCGAGGCCACGCTCGTTGACAGACAATTTCAGCCGGGTCATGGCTGCCCCACTCTACTGGCCAGGATAATCCGCTCGCCGTGGCGCGGCTTGTTGGGTTTCCTTCGCGGTATGGGCGGTCCGCTGGGCCGTTCGAGGTCATGATGGCGAACCGTTTCGCCCCCGTTGCCGTTGTTTGGTGATTTGTCGGTGGCGCCTAGCCCAACTAAATTCCGGGGCAGGCTGGCCATGCTGACGACCTGCGCCGGCGCCACCGGCCGCAAGGCAAGGTGACGCTGGGCCAGGGCCTGCACGCGGCTGGGCTGGCTAAGAAAACTCCATTCCGCCACCAGGACACGGCTGTTGCGACGGTTACCCTCCAACTGGACAGCCGTCACGCTCAGGCGCCGTTCCAACGTCTGAACCTGGGATTCCAAGCGGTAAAGTCCCAGGGACATGCCCAGCACCAGCGATAAAACAACGGCGTTGACGGGCCACCTCATGCCGCCGCCTCTCCGTCTAATGTGGCCAGGCCGGTGCGTTGGGCAACCCGCAAACGGGCCGAGCGAGCCCTGGGATTGACAGCAATCTCGGCCGGCGTGGGCTTGGCGGCGCCCCGGCGGGGCAATTGAAAGGTTATGGGAAGATGGCCATCTCTAGGCGGGAGGTGGCGCGAGGGGCTAGGCTGCAGACCGGAGCGTTCGGCCAGGAATTGTTTGACCTCGCGGTCCTCCAATGAATGGAAGGAAACCACGACCAGCCAGCCCTCGGGCGCCAACAGGCGTTCGGCGGCGCGCAGGCCCTGGCGCAGCTCTTCGATCTCGCTGTTCACATAGATCCGCAAAGCTTGAAAGGTGCGGGTGGCGGGATGAATACGCCCAGCCCCTCGGCCGACAACCTTGGCGACAATTTCCGCCAACGTCGAGGTTCGTTCAATTGGCGCAATGTCCCGGACCTTAACGATGGCGCGGGCCACCGCGCGGGAGCGGCGCTCGTCTCCCAATTGATAGATGATATCGGCCAATTCTTCCTGGCCGCGGCTATTGACCACATCCGCGGCGCTTTCCCCGGCCTGGGCCATGCGCATATCCAGAGGGCCATCGGCAGCAAACGAAAATCCACGCTGGGCTTGATCCAATTGCATCGAGGAAACACCGAGATCCAGGGTGACGCCCTGGACCTGATGGGCACCTGCGGCGCCGGCCAGTTGCTCCATTTCCGAGAAACAGCCCTGAACCAGGGTCAAACGGTCGCCATAGCGCGCCTTGACCGCGGCGCCCGAGGCCACGGCGTCCGGGTCGCGGTCGATAGCGATCAAATGGCAATCGGCGGCATCCAGAATGGCCTGGGCATAACCGCCGGCGCCAAAGGTGCCGTCCAGATAAACGCCACCGTCAAAGAGCGCCAGAGCATCCAGAACCTCGGTTATCATTACAGGAATGTGGCGCGCGGCGGTCATTCACCGCCCTCTAGTTGATCGCGGCGGTGCAGTTCGAATTTAGCGGCCTGATCCTTGGCCCTGCCCGACGCCTCGCGCTCGTAAGCCTCATAAGCGCCTGGTGCCCAGATTTGGAAGGTCGCGCCGCGGCCCGCGAAGGTCGCCATGGAGGTGATGCCCGCGTGTTGCAACAATTGTTGCGGCAGGATGATCCGGCCCTCACTGTCAAAGGGTAGGCGATGCGACTTCGTCAGAATGGCGGTGGCGAGATCGCCATATTCATTGGAAAATGGATTGAAGGTATCGATGCCGTCGGAAAGTGATTTCATCCGGCCAATGTCACAGGCATCCAAGGCGCCGCCGTTTACCGGAGAGGGAAATGCGATAACGCCCGCGAAGGCATCGCTGATCAGGTCGGCGCGGAAGGACGCCGGCACGGAAACCCGGCCTTTCTTGTCCACCTTATTGTCAAACCGCGACAAAAACAGCGCCACGACACATCTCCCGATCCATGTCTTCGTGGCGCGGCATCACATTAGGTAATCCAAATTCCACGTCACGTTACCCAATTTGGGCATTTATGGGATATCATGCCCTAAGATGGCCGTCAATTATTAAACAAATAATTAATCGGCACCATTTAAGTCAAAACCAGGACAACGTAGTGTTTCGCCAAATGCCAGGACCGATCATATTCAGCTTGATCAATGCAATTGCAAGATGGTTTAGAAGAATAATGAGGCGAGACTTTGTTCATTGTATGTTCTTATTATTATTTAGGCCGCCACATGGGGCAGCTATGGTCACGGACCACTAGTCCACGAAAAGGGGCGCCAGACGGCCTGTAAGCCGGGTTCTGTCCACGCCACGGCCCATATTTAGCGGCGATGGACGGTCATTCATCTGGGACGTCCGTTGCCGGACGTCTCGTGCAACCTACCCGGATAGCAGCGCAAAAACCCGCCTGTCCGGCCCCGGCCGAAGCCAGCACCAGACGCGCCATCCCTATTCGGTTTTGCTCCCGGTGGGGTTTACCTTGCCACGGCCGTTACCGGCCGCGCGGTGCGCTCTTACCGCACCCTTTCACCCTTACCGATCCCACGGCGTTGATTCGCGGCAACGGCGGTTTGCTTTCTGTGGCACTTTCCCTGGGGTCGCCCCCGCCGGGCGTTACCCGGCACCGTTTTTTCGTGGAGCCCGGACTTTCCTCCCCCGCCGCAAACCTCG
>CAUZBE010000475.1:0-3042 GCA_963577885.1 Alphaproteobacteria bacterium | reverse complement strand
GCCGTATTCGCCGGCAGGATCAAGGTTGCGATCTGCCCGGGTGTTTGCCGCGCCGCCGCGATCGCCAGGGCACCGTCAGCCGCGATGGTCTGCGAGGTGGGCGAAGTCTTGACCCAATGGGACATGGGCGCCGCCGTGCCTTCGATATCGGCGGTCAGGGGCGCGTCATACTGAATGTGATACGTAGCATGCTCGCCGACGATATTGACGATGGCAGAATCCGCTTTTTTGGCGTTGTGCAGATTAGCCAGGCCGTTGGCTAGGCCCGGTGCCAGATGCAGCAGGGTCGAGGCCGGTCTGCCCAGCATGCGATAATAGCCATCCGCCGCGCCGGTCACCACGCCTTCGAACAGGCCCAGCACGCAGCGCATGCCGGGAACCTTATCCAGCGCGGCGACGAAATGCATCTCGGAGGTGCCTGGATTGGTGAAGCAAACATTAACCCCACCGGCAATCAACGTCCGCACCAGGCTTTCGGCCCCATTCATCTCGCTACTCATCTAACTGCTACTCCCCTGTATCGATGTTTCGGATATCAATTTGACCGTAGCGCTGCAGTGGCCGCTTCGTCGACTGATTTACCGTCGGCGCTCACCGCGACGCCATAGATTTTTTCGCCGGCTTCGCGGCTGACCACGCCATCGCGGACATCCCGCAGCACCCGGCCAGGCTCCCGCTGGCGTGGCTCGCCCCAGCCACCGCCGCCCGGCGAGACGGACCGCAGCGTCAGAGGGCCGTGATGGCGCACGGCGTATTTCGGTGCTGGCTCCATGCTGCCGTCGGCGAAGGTTAGGTCCATCTGGCCAACCTCGCCGGCCCGCCCTCCGGCGGCGCCAAAGCACGAGGGCGTGTACAAGCCTTCACCGCGAAAAGCGTATTCACCGTCCACGTTGACCTGGACCTCGAAATGACAGCCCGTGCCGCCGCGATAGGCGCCGGGCCCCGCCGCATCCGTACGGAATTCCTGGCGTTTGAAAAGTACGGGATATAGCCGTTCGTAGGTTTCAACGTTGGGCAGGACCAGTCCGCCCAAAGCGATCAAATGCCCGATCTGGTTGAAACCATCGCGGCCTTCGACGCCGCCGCCGCCCGGCGCCGAATTCCAGTGGTACATCACGAACGGGCTTTCCCCATCCGTACGGCCCGAGGTGGTGCCGTGTATAGCTTTTGCCCAGCCGGCGCAACTGCGTTCCGGCAGGGCCTGGTTCAGGGTCTTCCAGATGGCGTGCACGATCTCGTGGGCCACGAAGACCGTGTTCATGGTCATGGCTGCGGGCGGCCTAGCATTAATGATAGTACCCTCGGGCGCGGTAATCGTCACCGTGCGGAAGGTGCCTTCGTTGCGCGGTAGATCCGGATCGAAGTAAGAGGCCAGAGCCATGTAGACAGCCGACCAGGTATTGGCCACCGATGAGTTCTTGAAACCTTGGACCTGGGGCGCGGTGCCGGTGAAATCAACCTCCAAGGCGTCGCCCCTAACGCCCAGACGAACCCGGATGGCATCGTCCAGCGGTTCGAAACAGTCATTATCGATGGCTTCCTCGGCCCGGTAATCGCCGTCGGGGATGGTCGTCACGCAGCGGCGGAAGCTGCGGTCCGCATGTTCCAGGATGCCTTCGAAATAGGCGCGGTATTCGCCCATGCCTAGCTCGTTGACCAGGGCGGCAATGCGGTCCGCGCCAATGCGGGTGGAGCCGATCATGGCGCGCAGATCGCCGTCCAAGGCTTCCGCCATGCGGGTGTTGATCATCAACAGGCGCCAAATATCCTGTCGGGTCTCGCCCTTTTCGATCAGCTTCATGGCCGGCAGACGAATGCCTTCGTGGAAGATTTCCCTGGCCTCAGAATTATAGGTACCGGCGGCGCCGCCACCGATATCGGCCTGATGGGCCCGGTTACAAGCGAAGGCGACGAGATTTCCGTCCACGAAGACCGGCCGGGCGATGACCCAGTCGGGCAGATGGTTGCCGCCGGCGGTATAGGGATCGTTCTGGACAAAGACATCGCCGTCGTCAATGTCGCCTGGAAAATCCCGCAACAAGGCGCGTACAGCAAAGCCACCACCGCCCGTATGGATGGGTATGCCATCGGCCTGGCTGACCAGGGTGCCGTCGGGATCGGCGATGAAGCAGGAGAAGTCATGACTTTGGGAAAAAATCGGACTGCGCGCGGTGCGGGTCATAACCCAGCCCATCTGATGGGAAATATGATCCAGGCGGTTTTGCACAAGGGCCAGGACGATGGGATCGAGAACCGTGGGGTCAAGATTTTCCTGCGTGCTCATTTCAATTATCTCTCCCATCAATTTCGATCATGAAATTATCGGCCGCATCCACCACTAGGCGATCCTTTGGCCCCACAAAGACCGTGGTGGTCAATTCTTCCACCAACAGCGGGCCGTTCTGGGCAAAGCCGGGGTGGAGGTTGGCCCCGGCATAGACCAGGGTTTCCTGCCAGCCGTGCAGGCTGTCTGTATAGACTTGGCGGATCGCTGATGGCGCCGGCAGGGTTTCCACTCGCACCGACGGTTCCGGTGCGGTGGTTTCTATGATGCCTCGCGCGGTCACCCGCAGGGCAGTGATCTCGATGGTGCCGCCGGGCTGGGTGTGGCCATATTGGCGTTGATGATCCACGTCGAAGGCGGCCCGTACCGCGGCCGGATTGAAGGCGCCGCCGGGTAGTTCCACCCGGATCGACCAAAGCTGGCCGCGATAGCGCAAATCCAGCTCCCGGTACATAACCGCGTTGTCGCCCTGAAAACCTTCCGCCGCCAGGGCCTCGGCTGCCCGCGCGGCCAGGGGTTCGAAACCCTGACCCAAGGTAGCTGCGCTGACCGTGTCTAGGTTATCAAAATGCACGGAGAGATAATCCTGGCGCACGTCCGTGTGTAGCATGCCCAGCGCGCAAAAGGCCCCAGCCTGGCGCGGGATATAGGCCTGCCGGCAGCCCAGGGCGCGGGCCACCGTGGCCCCGTGCATGGGCCCGGCGCCGCCTGCCGCAACCATGGTAAAACGTTGCGGGTTATGGCCGCGCTGGATCGAA
>CAUZBE010000474.1:0-3053 GCA_963577885.1 Alphaproteobacteria bacterium | reverse complement strand
TATTGAACGCCGAGATGGACGGATTTGAACGCGACGCCGTCGGGCATGATGCTCTCGAGCTGGGGATGCGAAACGGATTCATTGACGGGCTTGATCACCCCAACCGTCGCAATCGTGGCCTTATCGACCATATCTGTCTATCCCCTACCAAGCCGTCAGAAATTGATCACCGGCTTGACCACTTCGTAATTTGCCATGGCCGCCATGGCCTCATTGACTTGATCGAGGCCGTAGCTCTTGCTGATCATGTCATCGAATGGAAAGCGATCGCGCCGTGAGGCGAGGAAATCGATGGCCTGGAGCCAGTGACGCGGCTCGCCCGAGCGCACCGTCAGGTAGGTCATTTCCTGCGGCATGGCATTGACCGAGATATTCGCGTCGCCGCCGGCCCCGATATCGAGGAACTGGCCGCCGTCGCGCAGCATGGTGAGCCCTTCGGGCACCGCCATATTGTTAGCCACCTGTATGACTATGTCGGCGCCTCTTCCGTCGGTATGATCCTTCACCCAAGCTAGGCGATCCCTGGCATCGCTGACCACTTCCAGATCTATAACTTCGTCGGCGCCCATTTTCTTGCTGACTTCCAGACGATGCGCCGGCGCGCCGATCACCAGGACCTGCTTGGCGCCGTGATCCTTTGCCACGGCGGCGGCAAAGGTTCCGAGCGGTCCGCTGCCCTGAATGACTACGGTTTCGTGATCCTTTATGGCGCCGAGCCTGTCATAGCCATGCATGACGGTGCGGTAGGCGCAGGCCGCGGCGGCGGCCAGGGGCGACGATACTTCGTCGGGCACCTTGATGATCAGGCAGGGCGACGGGACGTACATATATTCGGACACGCTGCCCAGCAGATAGGGATGCTGGTCGCACCTGTTGTGACCCCACGACGCGCGTCCCCGGCAGATACAGGGTTGCACCGCGACGCTGCAGTAATAGCACGACCCGCAGGCTACATAGCTCCACACGATACGGTCGCCCCTTTTTACCGGATTACCAAGAATATCGGTGCGCTCGCCGTTGATTTCCTCCACGATCCCGCAGGGTTCATGACCAGTAATGATGGGCAGGCTGTCGCTGCCGCCAAGCGGGCCGTGCCAGCGATGCACATCGGTGCCACACAGCGTCGAGGCAACCATCTTGACCAGTAGAGAGCCCGGTTCCAGCTCCGGAATCGGCACGGACTGGATTTCAAGCGGTTCGTTGTGAGCCGTGATTACGGCGGCGCGGCAGTCATCCATCGGTATTTCCTCCCCTAGGACGGTTATTCATTGGGATCAGAATAACACCGCTTGCCATGGCGGGGGTAGAGGGTTCGCGCAAACTTGCCGCGGGGGTGTTTACCGTCGATATGGCATGCTAGTGAATAGAATTTATCATATGCTACCCATAGGACGGCTTCCCGAGTTCACCGGTTAGGCGCGCGATGCGCCGTGGTGCCATACCGCTTGGCCGACACGTCGAGCCCATCGACATGTCCTATGCCGTCGCATATCCCGCCTCGGCCGAAGTGGGTGAGGGGAATTTTGCCGCGTAACCTGTTTATTGGGGAGAGTTCATGATCAGTTTGCGACCGACAACAGGCCTCGCGCCTTACGACCCTCGAACTGTCTCGATGCTGTCGTTTGTTGCGGCTGTACCCAAATTCAGGGACGGGAGCGACACGCCGCGCGATTATCTAGAGCGCTGTCTCGCCACGATTGAAGCGCGCGAGCCCGAGGTGCAGGCCTTCGCCGCCATCGACCCGGCGACGGCCCGCTATGCCGCCGATGCGGCGACTGCACGGTACAAGGCGGGGGCACCGCTATCGGTTGTCGATGGTATGCCGGTGGCCATCAAGGATTTGTTCGATACGGTCGATCTGCCGACCCAGAAAGGCAGCCCGTTCTTCAAGGGCTGGAACGCCGGCCGCGATGCCGCCCATGTCCATGCGTTGCGCCAGGGGGGCGCGGTCATCCTGGCAAAGGCGCACACCACCGAGTTTGGCGCCGGCGCCCCTGCCCCGACGCGGAACCCTTATGATCTTTCACGCACGCCGGGCGGGTCGTCGAGCGGCCCGGCGGCTTCGGTCGCCGCCCAGATGTTGCCCTTCTCCTCGGCCAGTCACGGAAGGGGATCGGGCATCCGTCCGGCGAGTTATTGCGGCCTCTATGCCCTGAAGGCCACCTATGGAGCGATCAACCGCGGCGGCGCCGACAACGAGGCTTATGCGACCGGTCACATGTGCACCTATGCCGGCACGCTTGAGGATTGCTGGGTCATTACGCACTTTCTCGGCCGTACCGCGGGGCCCGACCCGGGGTGCTACGGGCTCTATGGTCCGGCAAATATCCCCGCCGCCGAACTGCCGCGCCGGCTAATCCGGCTCGGCATGGCGGGTTGGACGGAAACCGACGATGCCAGCAAGGCGGCGTTCGAGGACTGCCTAGGCGCACTCGAGGCGGTCGGGGTAAAGATCCTCGGGGCCGACGACGATCCACGGATCGCCGCTTACGAGACCACGCTCAAGGACATGACGGCGCTCTATCAGGGGATAGCGCTCTATGATTACCGGTATCCGCTGTCTTCCTACCGTGATCGCGATCCCTTGCTGTTGGACGAGCGTATCATAAAGGGGTTGGAGCGGGCCGACGGCTACACGCTCGATGATTACCGCATCGCGTTGGACCGCCAGGCGCGCTTCAAGGCGCAACATTCCGCGCTGGCCGGTCTCGCCGACGGGTTCATCACCCTGTCGTCGAAGGGGCCGGCGATGGTCGGGATGGATTCGGGCAGTGCGATTTACAACGAATCCTCGTCCGTGCTCGGTGTCCCGGCCTACACCTTGCCGCTGCTTGTCGTCGACGGCATGCCACTTGGCGTACAGCTCCAGGGCTTTTGCAACGGTGATGCCCTGTTGACCGCCTATGCCGGCGGCATTGCGGCAGCCGTGTTAGACGTTTGAGCCATCGAAACGAGGCTTATCCGCGCCGTAGGATGATAGGCAAGCCGTGAGCCTGCCCGCATCAAACAGCCCCTTCACGGATAAATGGTCGGGCAGATGGCTTGCCCTGTCG
>CAUZBE010000473.1:0-3055 GCA_963577885.1 Alphaproteobacteria bacterium | reverse complement strand
CACTAATTTTCCAGTATTTCCCAGCCATTCGGGCCGCGTGCTTCCAGGGGGCGAAAGCGCGCCTTGTAGGCCATCTTGCGGCTTTCTTCGATCCAATAGCCCAGATAGACATAGGGCAAGCCGCGGCGGCGGGCCTCGGCGATGTGCCAGAGGATAATATATTTGCCCGGGCTGTCGTCCGCCACATCTGGATCGAAAAAGCTGTAGACCAGGGACAGGCCGTCATCCAAGGGATCGGTCAGGCAAACGCCATACAATTGATCATCCGGGGTGCGGAATTCGATCAACTCGGATGGCACTGGGGTATCCTGCACCATGGCCAAATAGTCATCAAAGCTCATCCCCGCCATGCCGCCGTCGCCGTGGCGGGATCGGACATAACGGTGAAACAGGGAATAATGTTCACCCCGCCCGGCGGAGGGCATGGCCTTGGCGGCAATGCCCACGTTACGCCGGATAATACGCTGCAGGCCGCGCCCGGGCGCAAAGGTCGCCACCGGCACGCGGACGGCCCGGCAGGCTTGGCAATCGGGGCAACTGGGTTTGTAAGCGATACCCTGGCTGCGGCGAAAGCCAGTGCGGGACAATTGATTGTGCAGTTCCTGTGGTGCGCCGGCGCTGGCCAGGTCGGTGAAAACCATCTGCTCCACCCGGTCCGGCAAGTAGGGGCAGGCCGAGGCACGGGAGAGGAAAAAATAGGTCAGAGGTTGTGGCGAGAATGGTTTCATGGAGCGATATTTGCCAAATTTCTTTCAGAATCCATAATACCACGGCGCGAACAGGGAAAATGCAAGCCAAATCAACACCGCTAATGGCGCCCCGCCGCGTAGATAGTCGCTAAATTTATAATGACCGGGGCCCATGACTAACAGATCTGTCTGATAGCCCATGGGCGTGAACAACACGGCCGTGGCGGCGTTGGAGAGGATATTCGTCATCACCGCCACCCGGACGAACAGGGTGGATAGTAACACGGCCGGACCCCGATCCGCCAGGGCGCTGCCGGGGCGGACCGCTATCTGGGCAATAAACCGCTTCCCGCCGCCGGTTTGGCGGCCCTACTGGCCTATCCCGAACGTTTCCGCAGCCGGGTCACCGGGTTGATCCTGTGCGGCGGCAATATTGATACCCGGATGCTGTCATCGATGTTGGTGCGCGGCCTGATCCGTGAAGGCCGGATTGCCCGCATACGGGTCGAAATCAGCGATCGGCCCGGTGCCTTGGCCATAGGTCGCACAATTGGTTGGTGGATCGGGGGCAACATAAAGGAAGTTCAGCATTAGCGGAATTTTCCGGGCGTGCCGGCCAAGTTGGCTGAACTAGATTTGGTTTTGGAAACCCAGGACTGGGATCGTATTGGCGAAATCAGAGGCGCCGCCAGAGCCGCCGGTTACAAGGTGCGCGAACTGATCTACACCCCTGACGCGGGATAAGTCTACGTAGCCACCGCGCTATAGCGGCCACGGTAGTACAGTAGCGGTTCGCCGTCGGGGTCATGGCGCAATTCGTGGACCCGGCCAATCAGGATCATATGGTCACCGCCGTCGTGGATGGCCTCTATCACGCAATCGAACATGGCTAGGGTATTGGGCACTAATGGATTGCCCAAGTTGGATATTTCTGCATCCAAATTTTGGAAAAAATTGGCGCCATCGGCGGCGAAACCGCTCGAGACGTCATCCTGTTCCCGACGCAGAATGTTCACTGCAAAACGGCCTGAAGCCATGAAATGATTATAGTTGGTCGCCTCCCGGCCCAGGCAAAACAAGACCAGGGGGGGATCCAACGACACAGAATTGAAGGAATTTACAGTCACGCCAACAGCCTGACCATCGTCCGTGATCGTCGATACGACAGTGACGGCGGAGGCAAAACAGCCCATGGCATCGCGAAAGGTCCGCGGATTAATACTTTCGGCACTCATGTCGTTTAAATTCCTCCCCGCTCCCATATGCCGCCGCCCATCGCCCCTGTTCCGGTTCAATCGCCGCCGATATTCCTACCAATCGTGGGATTTTAGAACGATTATCTAAAAAAGGCATGAGAATTGCGTTGGCAACTGCGTTTGATCTAAAACCACCCACGGTACCGAACCCGAAAAGCCGTCCCAACCCTTCCCATTCAGCCGCCGCAAATTAGCGAAAAATGGTAACCCGATGCAGGACTTGCAGGCGCTAAACTAACGCTATCTTAACTTTATATCGCCATCATCAAGAAGGTCATCAGGGGCGGCTCTGCTCCCCATGGTGGCGCTTGGAAGGTTGCCTACGCCGATTATTTCGAGCCCACGGCCGCTTCCAAATCTACCTCGGGTAGCGGCGGCATCATGGGTGGCACGTCCATGTCGACGGAAGACGCCCGGATAGGCCAGAGCGCACCCCTGACCATGACGATGGAAATGGCACCACCCCGTCAGCGTAATCCGACTGAAATGATTGATCCCGGGGCCGAGAAAGAAGGCGAAGCCCGAGACCTCGATGCGGAAGAGCTCATACGCGAGATAGCGGAGAGGGAGCAGAAAGAGTCTGAAAAGCCCGAGGACGCCCTACGCTAGGCCATGCAAGAGTCTCCCAGCTTGTCCGATATGGCGGAGAACCTAATCTCTGACAACGCGCCGGCAGGTTTGCGAATCCAACTTGTTGACCAGGAAAATATTTCTATGTTTGCCTCCGGCGGCACGGAACTGCAGGAAAGCCCGACAAAGATTCTGGAGAAAGTGGCGGATTTCATTCATCGGGTGCCAAACCAGGTAGCCATTACCGGCCATACGGACTCGGTGCCTTTCCGGGGCAGGCAGGACTACAGCAACTGGGGGCTCTCCGCCGAACGGGCCAATGCTTCGCGCCGGGCCCTGGTTGGATTTGGCGTTCCGATGAGCCGCATTGCCACGGTCAGCGGGAAGGCCAATACCGCGCCTCTGGTGCCCGATAATTCGACCTTGGCGACCAATTGGCGTATTTCTATCGTCCTGCTGCGGGAAGCGGCCTTCACGTCTTCGGCCTCCGCTGCTAACTAATACGATCTCGGTAATATCTGGTCGGTATGGACTTCCGGA
>CAUZBE010000472.1:0-3067 GCA_963577885.1 Alphaproteobacteria bacterium | reverse complement strand
CATTACTGGCACCGTCACACAGATTTGCGTCGAGGAAACCGCGCGTCAGGCTTTCCATCACCGCTTTCCCACCACCGTGGTCGCAGACGCCGTCTCGTCCTTCGATCCGGAACTGCACGCCGCCACTCTGCGTAACTTCACCATGAAATTCGGCTGGGTCCAAACCAGTACCGAGGTCATCGCGGCATTGGGTTGAACCATCCAGCCCGGTATTTGGCAGCTGGCGCAGGCCGGGCCGTGGCGCTATATTGCGGTAACAATTCAAACTCCGCGATTTTGCAAAGCTAGGAGATCCCAGCATGAGAGAAGCCGTCATTGTTTCCACCGCCCGCACGCCCATTGGCAAGGCCTATCGCGGCGCGTTCAACAACACCGAAGGCCCGGCCCTGGCCGGCCATGCCATCAAACACGCAGTTGCCAGAGCCGGCATTGATCCAGGGGAAGTGGATGACGTGATCCTGGGCTGCGCCATGCAGCAGGGCACCACGGGCAACAACACGGCGCGGCAGAGCCTGCTGGCCGCCGGCTTGCCTGTCAGCGTCTCCGGCATGACCCTTGATCGGCAGTGCTCTTCAGGCATGATGGCCATCGCCACCGCCGCCAAACAAGTAATCGATGATGACATGCCAATCTGCATCGGCGGCGGCGTCGAGTCGATCTCGATGGTGCAGAACGACAGGATGAATTTTTATGCCAACAAATCCGCCACCAGCCACGCCAAGGATCTCTACATGGCCATGTTGAACACGGCGGAAGTGGTGGCAGATCGCTATTCAATTAGCCGCGACGACATGGACGCCTACGGTCTGCAAAGCCAGATGCGCACGGCGGTGGCCCAGCAGGCCGGAAAATTCGATGACGAAATTGTACCTATAACCGCTATCAAGAAGGTCGCCAATAAGGAAACTGGTGAAGTTAGCGACGACGAAGTGACCTTGGAGAGGGATGAGGGTAACCGCCCCTCGACCAATCTGGAAGGGCTGGTCAGCTTGAATGCGGTAATTGAGGGCGGCACCATTACCGCCGGCAATGCCTCGCAACTGTCCGACGGCGCCTCTGCCGCCGTGGTGATGGACGCCAAACTGGCCGAACAGCGCAACATTCAGCCCCTGGGCATCTATCGCGGCCTGGCCGTGGCCGGCTGCGAGCCTGACGAAATGGGTATCGGTCCAGTCTTCGCGGTGCCGAAGCTGCTGGCGCGCAACGGCTTGACCGTCGACGACATCGGCCTGTGGGAACTAAACGAGGCCTTCGCCGTGCAGGTGCTGTATTGCCGGGACCGTCTTGGCATCCCGGACGAAAAGCTGAACGTCAACGGCGGCGCCGTCTCCATCGGCCATCCCTATGGCATGAGTGGGGCCCGCATGGTTGGCCATGCCCTGATCGAGGGCAAGCGCCGGGGCGCCAAATACGTGGTCTGCACCATGTGCATCGGTGGAGGCATGGGTGCCGCGGGCCTATTCGAAGTCGCGTAACAATCTGACGGAGCGCTCAAGTCTAAAAACGGCGCCCCGTCATCGCCATGCCCAGCGCGCGTTCCATACCAAACTAGGTTTTTGGTTTGGGCACGCGGACAAGGATGATCAGGGGCAGCACGGCAGCGCTGGCCAGGGCATAGGCCTTGAACGCGTTAATATAGCCAATCATTGCGGCCTGGCGTCCGATTTCACCGCTTAATGCGGCTAGGCCCGTCATGCTGTCCGCACGCCAGGCGCCCAGCAGCCAGGGCAATGACAATGCCTTGTTGTAGTCCGAGATAAATTCGGTCAGGCCGGCGTAATTGGTCGCGGTGGAGACGATCACCAGGGTCACTGATAGAGAGATGAAGATGGAGCTGCCCAAATTGCGCAGCAGATGATAAACTGACGAACCCTCGGCCAGATAACGGGATTCCAATGTAGCGAATGTGGCCATGGTCAAGGGCACCCAGATAATCCCTACTGCCATGCCCTGCAGAATACTGTTGATGCCCACGTCGGCGATCGTCACGTTCATGTCGAAGCTGGCCATGTAGAGGCCCGAGGCGATCTGGATCAGAAATCCCAAGGCTATGCCGATCCTGGGATCCATGCGCGACAGAAAGATGGCCATGAAAAATCCGACAATGGCGCCGGCGCCGCGCAGTCCCAGCAGCACGCCTATGATTGAATCCGGAAAGCCGAGCAGGCCCTGCAGCATCGGCGGCAACAGCACCATAGGGGTAAAATTCAGCATGCCATAGATGCCGACGATGACCAGGCCCAGGACGAAATTGCGGTCGAGGAACAGGCGTGGGTTCAGGAACGGCCGGTCCGCTGTGAGGGTATGCACCACGAATAGATGCAGGGCGACCAGTGCCAGGACCGCCTCGACAATGATCTCCGGGCTTTCGAACCAATCATGCCGTTGCCCCCGCGACAGCAGTAATTGCAACCCGATGACCGCCGCCGACAGGGTCAGAAAACCGGTCCAGTCCAGGCTCGAGCGCCGCAGCCCGCTTTTGTCGGTGAGGAACAGGAACATCCCGGTCAAGGCGATAATGCCGAATGGAATGAACATGTAGAAGGCAGCCGGCCAGCCATAGGACTCAGCCAGGACACCGCCCAGCATGGGGCCGATCACCGGCCCCACCACCACCGCCATGCCGAAAACTCCGGTCGCCAGGCCGTGCTGATGTTTGGGGAAAATATCCAGGATGATCGCCTGGCCCAGGGGGATCAGGGGCGCGCCAAAAGCGCCCTGGGCGATGCGGAATAGCACCAACACGGCCAGGTTGGGCGACAGGCCACAGGCCACGGTAGCCAGGGAAAACCCGGCCATGCTGCACAACATGACCCGGCGCCGGCCGAACCGGGCCTCCAGCCAGCCAGTCATGGGGGTCATCACCGCCGTCGCCAGAATATTGAAGATCATCACCCAGGCAATTTCATCCTGAGTGGCGGAGAGCGACCCCTGCATCTGTGGCAGCAGCACCGAGACCACCAGAATAGCCATGGCATATTGCATGGTCGCCAGGGTGACGCTGAATAGAATGGCCCAGCGGCGAAAGACCGTAGCGGCATCCCCATCCTGCGCGATGGCTGTCATG
>CAUZBE010000471.1:0-3071 GCA_963577885.1 Alphaproteobacteria bacterium | reverse complement strand
TTGTTCAGTGCCTATTTGATTCTTACGGGGATGTATGGGGAGGCTTTGAGTGCAGATGAAACGTATCCATTAACCTTGGCCCCTCGGTGTGCGGCTTCCAAGGGGTGCTGCATCAGGGCGGTCACCGCCACATGCGCGTCATCTTGTTGGCTTCCAGAAAGCCGGTGCCCCGGGTCCGTTCGCGCTTGAAAAGGTTGGTGAGTTCCTTCTCCGTCAACGTATCGGGAAGGTGCGGCGTAAGTTTAACCAGGAATTCCATGGCTCATGTTCCTTTGTTAGTTTGCGGTCACCGTTTGACGTTTGGGATTCGGTATTCCGCGAGACAAGTCGGCCAGCACTTTAAGGCCAGCGTTACGGCCAGGCAGACCGGTCACATAATTGGCCGGCCAGGTGCCGTTCGAACAAAAATAGAGGCCCCGTATTGGCGACGTATAGTCACTGTGCCCCGACAATGGCCGCCAGTGGAACATCCGCGATGTCATCACCTCGCCATGCAGGGCGTGCGCTTCGCGCAGGCCATAGCGGTCTTCCAGGTTCTGCGGCGTCAGCGTTCCATGATCGACGATAATATCGGGCAGGTTCGGCATGTGTTCCGACAGCGCATCGACCGTGTGACGCACCCAGTCGTCCTTTTGCGCGTCCCAGGTGCCCCCTTTAAGATCATAGGGCGCATAGCAAATCGAAAGCGACATAAGATGCTGCCCTTGCGGATTAAGGCTGTCGTCGATAGCGGTTTGCACAATGCCGTAGATGATCGGCTCGCCGGACCAGTCGCCGTTCAGAGCCTTGTGATAGGCCTGATCCATCCCCGCCACACTTGGCCCAGCGCGGAAACCACAACGGTGCATGAGTTGGGTTTCTTCTCGGCTGCGCGAGGCGGCATATTCAGGCAAAGCATCCAGCGCCAGGTAGACCTTGGCCATGCACCCTTGCATGGGCAATTGGCCAAGGGTGGCACACAAGTCGGGATCGAGCGTGTCCTGGGGCACCAGGTCGAGCAATGTCGACACCGGGTTCATGGCGGAAACCACAACCCGGGCATCGAAGTCACGGCCATCTTCCAGCACCACGCCTTCCGCGCCCTGCGCCCCGCACTTGATCTCGGTGACCTTGGCGCCGGTTATGACCTCAGCGCCAGATGCCGTAATCGAGCGTTGCATGGCTTGGGTGATGGCGCCCATACCGCCCCGCGGCGAGCCGGCGGCGAACTCTGGTGTCAGCATCACCTTAGAGAGCTTTTGCGCGGCTTTGGCTTCCCGGTACATGGGCCGTTGCATCATTTGATAGGCGGACCCGGGCGTCGACGGGCCAATGAAGCTGCCGGCCACTGCCAGCATGCAAAAATGACTGCGGATCTGCTCAGAGGCGATCCGTTCCGATGCCACGTCCATGGCGCTGCCGAACATCACCCGGCCGAAAAAATCTTCCTCCCGGCCCGGCCGTACCCGGGCGGCCACGTCGGCGAAATGGGGCGGTGGATCGTAAAACGACACATCGAGTCTGCTGCCCAGGGCCGACATTTCGTCCATGATGGCGAAATAACCTTCAAACTCGCCATTACCAAATTGATTGTATTCCGCTCGCGCCAGGGCGCGGTCCTGGTAGCTCAGGAGCCGCGTTGTGCCCGGTAGATAAGCCACCGAGCTCGGATCACCAACCGGGATCCATTCAAGCCCGAAATTCTCAAGCTCCATGTCAGCTTGCACCACCGAATCCAGATTGTGGCCGGAATTGACCGCCATATTGCCGAAATAGCCGGGGATCACTTCACGGGTTTGACACATGCCGCCCACTTGATCGGCACGTTCAAGCACCAGAACATCGAGGCCGGCCCGAGCAAGGTAACCAGCCGCCGTCAGTCCGTTGTGGCCACCTCCAATGACAATGGCATCTCTCATCTGCCTTAAGGCCCCTGAGGTGCAAAGCTTTCTGTAAAGAAACGCAGCCAGTTTCCTCCGGCAAACTTCATGATGTCGTCATCGGGAAAACCGCGGTCACTGAGAGCCTGGAAAATCACTGGCGTGTCGGCGCATGACTGGTACCATTTTGGCCAGTCGGAAAACGCTGACTTGGCAGAAAGGGGGCTTTTTCGCGCCCATCGCCCAGCACGCCACCAATCGATGGCCGCGACGGCATGTCCGGAGTACCAGTCCGATCCCAACGCGACGTGGTCAATGCCGAAACGCTCCGCCGACCATTCGACCATTTCGCAAAACGTTTCCAACGAGCAGTTGGACCCGTCCTTCATGATCTTCGGATACATTGACAGCCCGATCATGCCGCCAGCGTCGACGACCGCACGGATCTGGTCGGTCGATTTATTGCGGCGGTTGAGCTCAATATCGAAGCCGACGAACTCTGATGGGTTGCCGTGCGTGATGGCAATGGGCCGTTCGGAATGCTCAACGGCGTCGAACCCCGTTCTTTCATTGCAATGAGAGATGTCGATCAACATGCCGACGGCATTCATTTCCTTAACCACGTTGCGTCCAAAAAATTTCGAAAGGCCAAGTGAGTCGTCCTCCCAGCATCCGGACGCCACGGCGTTCTGGACGTTGTAAGTGAGTTGGGCAATGCGCACACCCAGCGTATGGAACACGCGAACCAGATCGATGTCGTCCTCGAACGGCGAGGTGTTCTGAAAACCAAAAATTACCGCCGTCCGGCCTGAAGCCTTGATCGCTATGATATCGTCGGTGGATGTTGCATGGGCGATGAGATCGCTGTGTTCATCGAACTGCCGGTTCCAGCGGCCGATGACGCTGAGTGTCTCGCGGGCGTTCTCCCAGATCGCAAGTGTGATATGAACGCAGTCGATGCGGCCGTCGCGCCACTCCTGAAAGCGTTCACGGCCCGGCTTGGGGACCTGCAGGCAGTCGATTACGAACATGTCATCATTGGGCATGGTTGATTGTTCCTTCCTAAGGTGTTTCTACTCGACGGTCGTAGCGGTTGTTCCGAACTGCGGTATCACCCGCTCGGCGACCAGTTCGATGCCGCGATGCAGGCGCTCCATTTCGTCGCGCGCCGCAGTTTTGCTATCCGTTTCAAAGTAGAAATTTTCGTTAATT
>CAUZBE010000470.1:0-3086 GCA_963577885.1 Alphaproteobacteria bacterium | reverse complement strand
TGGATGGCCACGCCGAAGGCTTAGAAATCAGCGGCGAGTGGGATGTCCTCGGCATGCGGGCCACATCCTCGAATAACCTGGATCTTAGGGATGTCTTTGTCCCCGACGACCAGCAGTTAATGCCACGGGGCAAGTATTATCAGGCAGCCCTGAACTGGCCCCATATGTTCATGAGCCTGTGCCCGACCTATATGGGCATTGCCCAGGCGGCTTTCGACTTTACCTGCCAGTATCTGCGCGGCGAGATTGACGGCGGCCCGCCGGCGGGCAGCGCACGGCACAGCCCGACCAAGCAAATGGGGGTGGCGGAAATGCGGATCAAGCTGGAACAGGCCCGGGCCATGTTCCAGCGCGCCGTTGGCGAGGCCGGGGCGAAGCCCGCCAAGGATGCTCGCCTGCGGGCCTATGTGGCGCATTACACGGTGATGGAATACGCCAACGATATTTGCTGCCTGGCGCTGCGCACCTGTGGCGGCCGGGCGATCTTCCGCAGCCTGCGCCTAGAGCAATTGTACCGGGATTCTCGCTGCGGCAGCCTGATGCTGCCCTGGACGCCGGAAATCTGCATGGAACGGTTGGGCCGGGAAAGCCTGTTCGAAGCGGGCGAGCGCTGACCGTCGATGGACATATCCCGCTGGATCAGCCACTGGGCCGATTGGCACGGCGCGCGCACGGCAGTGCACTTCGCCGGCCATGACATCAGCTATGGCGCCATGGATGGCCGGGTTAGACGCCTGGCCGCCATGTTACAGCAAGAATTGGGTGTGGCTAAAGGCGACCGGGTTGCGCATCTGGGCTACAACAGTCCCGAATTATTGGAGCTATTGTTCGCCTGCGCCCGCCTGGGCGCCTTGCTGGTGCCCTTGAACTGGCGTCTGGCACCTCCGGAGCACGCCTGGATACTACAAAATTGTAGCCCCAAGGCGATATTGGCGGAAGCGGATTTTTATGCTCATTTGGATGGCCTGCATCCAGAGCTGCCGGGTTTGCGCAAACTCGCCTATGGCCCGGCCCCTGGCGCGGATTGGCAATCCTATGGCGAACTGCTAGACACCGCCCCGGCGGATGTGGCCGCCCAGCGCGGCAGCCTCGCCGATCCGGTGACCATCGTCTACACGTCTGGCACCACCGGACGGCCAAAAGGCACGGTGCTGACCCAGGAAGCGATCTTTTACAATGCGCTCAATGCCGTCGCGGCGCAGGACATCACCGGCAACGACCATGTCCTGACCGTATTGCCCATGTTCCACGTAGGCGGCATGAATATTCAAACCACGCCGGCGATCCATGCCGGCGCCACGGTCACGATCCAGCCACGCTTTGACCCCGCCGCCACGCTGGCCGCCATTGGCCAGCGCGGGCCGACGATATTTCTGACCGTGCCGGCTATGGCCTTGGCCTTGACCGCGCATTCCGATTGGGCCGGTACGGACTTATCCAGCCTGCGCCTGGTCGGCCTTGGCTCCTCCGCCGTGCCGGAAGCCATCTTGCGCGCTTTTCTTGACCGCGGCTTACCCGCCACACAAATTTACGGCCTGACGGAAAGCGCTCCGGTAGCGATCTGCCTGCCCATCGCCGATACCTGGTCCAAGATCGGTTCGTGCGGCAAACCGGCCTTGCATACCCAGGCGCGCATTGTCGACGACCGTGGCGCGCTGGTCGCAACCGGCGGGCGCGGCGAAATCGTCCTGAAGGGCAAAAATCTATTTCGCGAATACTGGCGCGACGAAGCCGGCACGGCGGAAGCCTATGCGGGCGGCTGGTTTCATACCGGCGATATCGGGCACCAGGACGATGACGGCTATTACTACGTCGATGAACGCAAAAAAGACGTGGTGATATCGGGGGGCGAAAATATTTATCCGGCGGAACTGGAGAATATTCTAGCCGATTGCCCGGATCTGGTGGAAGCGGCGGTGGTCGGCCGTCCGGATCCGCGATGGGGTGAAATTCCCATCGCCTGCGTGGTGCGGCAACCGGGCAGCGAAATTCAAGGCGCCGATATCCTGGCCTTATTCGAGGGTTTCCTGGCCCGTTATAAGCATCCGCGGGCGGTGATTTTCCTGGATGCCTTGCCACGCAATGCCATGGGCAAGGTAGAAAAATTTACCTTGCGCGACAGGCTGCGCGGCGCTGGGGCGGCGGGTTGAGGGCGCTAAATAAATTTAGTGAGGGGCTCCTAGTCCGCCACAAATTAGCTATATTAGAGTTCCACGTTCGTCTGAACCATTGGCGACAGGGGAGGGAATGAAAAAATATGAAGATTATGGCTGAGGGTATTGTCAGTCCGGGTTTGCGGGTGCTTCTTCTAGCCGCCGCGTTACTGGTGCTGTCCGTCCCGCAAGGGCGGGCGGCAACGGATGGTTTGATCAAAACCCCGGCCAAGCAGGCGATCCTGGTCGATCACGCCACGGGGACCGTGCTGTTCGCTAAGAATCCCGAGCAATCCATGCAGCCGTCGTCCATGTCCAAACTGATGACGTTAAACATGCTGTTTGAACGTCTGGCTGCCGGGGGTTTGAGCCTGGACGATACCTTTCCCGTCAGTAAAAAAGCCTGGCGCATGGGCGGCTCGAAAATGTTCGTGCGGGTGGACACTCAGGTTAGTATCGCCGATCTGATACGCGGCATCATCATTCAGTCCGGCAATGATGCCTGCATCGTGGTGGCCGAAGGCATTGGCGGCGATGAGGCATCCTTCGCCGCCCTGACGAACGAGGCCGCCGTCAAACTGGGCATGACGGACAGTCATTTCGTTAATGCCTCGGGCTGGCCCCACCCCAAGCACGTGACGACGGCACGGGATTTATCCATTCTGGCGCGTAATTTGATTGACCAATTTCCGCAGTATTATTCCATTTTTGCAGAGCGCAGCTTCACCTACAGCAATATCCGCCAGGGCAACCGCAATCCTCTGATTTATAAGAACATTGGCGCCGATGGTTTGAAAACCGGCCATGCGAAATCTGCCGGTTATGGTCTGGTCGCCTCCGCCGAACGCGATGGACGACGCCTTACTCTCGTGGTCAACGGTCTGACGAGTGTCAATCAAAGAAGCAGGGAAGCGCAACGCCTATTGACCTGGG
>CAUZBE010000469.1:0-3088 GCA_963577885.1 Alphaproteobacteria bacterium | reverse complement strand
TCATGTTCAGCCGGCAACCCCACAGCACCGTTGTAGTGGTTGACAACGAAGATGAATTAGTTGGTACCATTTCCTTCTCGGATTTAAAGCATGTTGCCTTTGACAACAACCTGGACAATCTGATCAACGCCAGAGACATGGCACGCAATCAGGCCCTGGCCCCGGCGCCCGAGGATACCTTGGAAGGCGTCTTAGCGGTGATGGATGTTTCAGGTGAGGAACATCTGGCAGTGGTCGCCGCCACCGATGACCGCTCCGTTTTGGGCGTTGTCCATCATCGTGATATTTTGCGCGCCTATAACCGCGCCTTGCTGCAAGCCCAGGCCGAGGAACATGATGACAGCCGGTCGTGAGTGGGATCGAATGGGCGGAAAGTGTCTAAAATTTTAGGCCGGGTCGTCTCCACCAATGCCGTCGTCGCCCAAATGGCGGCCATCCAGATCCTGCCGCTGGCGTTCATCGTCCCTATCCTGGCGCTGGCGATCATCCTTGCGGCGGCCATGGCGCACCCGGTTTTGCGCAGCCTGGGTTTCCTTATCAGCCTTTTGGTTCGACTTGCGAAAGTGATTGAGATTAATGATCTCGGCCATACCTTCGCTCCTTCCATAAATTCCGGCGCTGCGCTATCCGCCTGCTGTTTTAAGACACCGGAGCCTAAACAATTTCACCCCTACCTTGCTCAATAGATTAGGCTATATGGTGACCCACGCAACCCATCTAATCCATAAACCGCTGGGTTGCCTGGCCTGAGCCATTGTCCCAATTTTTTGCGCTGCAGGGTTTTGCCGTGAAAAAAATACTCATCGGCGTCATTGTATTGCTAGTAGTGCTAGTTGCCGCCGCCGTGATCGGACCAAATTTCATAAATTGGAACGATTACAAGGCCCAAATCATTACCGCCGTCCGTGACGCTACTGGCCGGGAGTTGGCGATAGACGGTGACATAAGCTTAGCGCTATTGCCCGCGCCGGCCCTCTCCGCACGCAATGTCCGCTTGGCAAGTCTACCCGGCGCCACAGCGGTGGATATGTTGACCTTGAAGGCGTTAGAAGTACGGGTCGCCCTGGCGCCACTGATATCAGGCGATATTCAGGTGACCTCCGTCCGTTTGATCGAACCGCAACTAATTCTGGAAGTATTGCCCGAGGGGCAGACGAATTGGCAGTTTCAGACGAATAACGGAAGCACAATTGCGGCAGAAAGCCGGGAAAATGCCCCGGGCCCGGCCCTATCGCTGGATAAACTTGCCATCGAAGATGCGCTACTGATTTACCGCGACGGTCGCACGGGAGCCGAGGAACGGGTGGAGCATATTAACCTGAACGGTTCCGCTGCTTCGCTACAAGGGCCGTTTCAATTCACTGGCAACGCGACCGTACGAAACCTTCGCCTGGGCTTTGTTCTGTCTGTCGATGGCATCACGAGTGGCAAACCAATCGGTGTGCGCTTAAACCTGAAAGTTGCCGGCGTTAAGGCCGTGGCCGGATTTACAGGCCGCATCGAAGAACCTGAGACAGCGCCGCGTTTGAGCGGACAACTCAAATTTTCCTCGCCCAACGTAGCGGCTTTGCAGAACGCGGTGATGAAGGGCACACAGGCATCAGCCTTTTTGAAACAACCCCTGCAATTGAAGGCATCGGTGAACGCGTCGGCCAAAGCGGCGACCCTGAATGACGTTGATCTGACGTTTGGCCCTGTGCAGGCTAGTGGCGCCGTCATCGCCAGCTTTGGTGAAGACCCAAGTTATAATTTGGCGCTCGCCATCGGCCATCTAGATCTGGATAAGCTGCTAGAAGGGACGGCAGACACAAACCAACCGTCGGCCGAAAAAGGGCGTGAGCGAACCACCGCCGAAACCGGCGGTTCGTTGCCCGCCATTCCTAAAAGTCTGCGCGGCAACGTCCTCGTAACCGTCGAGGGCTTAAGATATCGGGGCGACATTGTCAGCCAGGTACAACTGGACGCCTCGGTCGAGAATGGCACATTGCGTCTGGAGAAGCTCTCGGCCCTGCTGCCCGGCGGCTCCGATCTACGCTTTTCAGGCGGTGCGCGGGCGGTTGACGGCGGCCCGCGCTTTGACGGCAAGGTCGAACTGGCATCAAATAATTTTCGCGGTTTGTTGAGTTGGTTTGATGCCAATCCCGCCACGATACCCGCTAACCGCCTGGCGACCATGGTCCTGACCAGCAATTTTAGCGTTACCCGGCAGCAGGCGCAGATTAGCGATATGAACCTGCGTATGGACAACACCACCATCGAGGGCGCCGCGACAATTCTGCTGCAGGCTAGGCCATCGTTTGGTCTGGCGCTGAATATCGACCGCATCAATCTGGACGGCTATATACCGAAACCCGTAGCTGCGGGGAAAAGTGCAGTTTCCGACGCCCGCGACACTAAGCCTAATGGCCAGACAGCCAGGAAAGGTACCGACAGCCCATTAGCAATACTAGAAGAATTTGACAGTAATCTCATTCTCAACATTGGTGAGCTGACCTATAACGCTGCGCCGATCCGCGGGCTGTCAGCGGAACTTGGTTTGAGGGCGGGCAAATTGACCGTGCGCCGGGCCGCCGTGCTAGATTTTGCGGGGGCCAACCTTTCGTTCAAAGGCAGCGGCCAAGGTTTCGCCAGCAAACCGACGGGCAAGGTAAAATTACGGGTCCGCGCCAAGTACATTGACGGTTTGGCACGCCTGGCGGGCCTTGAATTACCGGTGCCGCCCAAGCACCTGACGGGCTTAACCCTGGATGGCCTCATCGATGGCGATGCTGACCACTTAAATTTTGATATCAAGACAACCTTGGCCGGACTTAGCGGTAGCGCCAACGGCGCCGCGACGGATTTGTTGGGACAGCCAAAAGCCAACCTGAAGCTGAAGCTGAGCCACAAAAGTCTGGCGGCCTTCTCCCAGGTCTTTGACCTGGGTATCAAACCGTTACCTCACGCCAACACACCGATATCCTTGCGCGGCACTGTAAAGGGCGGCAGCCGCGCCCTGGCGCTTGATCTGGTAGCGAATTTGGCCGGGGGCGAGGTCACCGCCAAGGGTGTGGTCGAGGCCCTGGACAAAGAAACGCGGATCGATCTA
>CAUZBE010000468.1:0-3095 GCA_963577885.1 Alphaproteobacteria bacterium | reverse complement strand
CAGCCACCCTGCGCGACAACCCGCCCGATGCTCCCAACGACTGGTCGGCGGCCGAGGTTCGTACCGGCGCCCTGCATCTGCCCCTGCCCGCCGAACGGCTCAGCCTGGCATCGCCCTTTGATTATCCGGGCGCTACACGGGTTCTGGTAGTCCGTGACGTCAACCGCAACAAACCCGAACAGGTAGCCGCCGCCTATCGGGAGCTGTTCCTGGCCTCCGGCGGCGGCGCCCTGGGCCTGTTCACGGCAATCCAGCGCCTGCGCACGATCCATGAGCGTATTGCTAAACCCCTAGATGAGGAGGGCATTCCCCTCCTGGCCCAGCACGTGGACGCCATGGATACGGGTACTTTGGTGGATATTTTCCGAGCCGAGGAAAACACCTGTCTGTTGGGCACGGATGCGGTCCGCGATGGGGTCGACGTGCCGGGCCGCTCCCTGCGCCTGATCGTCTTTGATAGGGTGCCCTGGCCGCGTCCGGATATCCTGCACCGGGCCCGCAAGAAAAGCTTCGGAGACGGCTATGACGATATGATCGCGCGGTTGCGCCTGAAACAGGCCTATGGCCGCCTATTGCGCCGGGCCGATGACAAGGGTGTCTTCGTCATGCTGGACGCCATGCTGCCGACCAGACTGACCACCGCTTTTTCCCCAGGCGTAGAAATCCAGCGGGTCGGCCTGGCCGAGGCGATCCAGAAAACCCGCGCTTTTCTTAATTATTATTAGCCCCAGTAGAGAAATTAGCCCAAATCCCGCGTTTCATTCCCGGGGCGTGATGGTTCAAATTGTCGGCGACAACAGGCAAAAGAAACAGCAAGGATTACCGGATCAGGCCCGGTAATGACGGTGGGCCGGCAGTGGCTGACGCCCTGACGCCTAGAAAACCGAGAAACCCTGGGCGTATTCGAAATATAGCTCCTTGGCACGGCGGCCGATGGGACCGGGTTGCAACTCGCGGTCTTCGAACTGGGTGACGGGGCGGATCTTGGCGTGGTTGCCCGACGAGAAGATTTCGTCGGCCCCCATGACGTCATCGACGGTCAGAGTGCCCTCGATCACTTCCACGCCGTCGTCGCGCAACAGCTGTATGGTGCGCTGGCGGGTTACGCCGTTGAGAAAGGTGCCGTTGATGGCCGGGGTCAGGGCGACGCCGTCCTTGACGATCCACAAATTTGAAGAGAGAAACTCGGCCACGTTGCCGTTCGGGTCCAATATCACTGCATTGTCGAAACCGCGTTTGGCTGCGTCGGTGAGGGCCAGGGCGGTGTTGGGATACAGACAGGACGCCTTGGCCGTTGTCGGCGCCATATCCCGGGCCGGACGGCGGCGCGACGACATGCAGACCTTGAACGGGCCCTCGGGCGGCAGGGGATTGTCATAGATTGCCAGAACGAAATCGGTGCTGTCGGGATCCGGCGTCAGAAAGCCTTCCCGGGCATAGAACATAGGCCGGATATAAAGCTCCATCTCCCTGGGCAGTTGACGCACCCCGACACGGCATAGTTCTGCGATCTCGCCGGCTTCGATCTTCGGCGCTAACAGCATGTTTTCAGCCGAGGTGCACAGCCTCGCACAATGATCCTCCACATCCGGCACCAGACCGCCCATGGACCGGGCCCCGTCGAACACCACGGAGGCCATCCAAAAGGCATGGTTCATGGGCCCAATCAGCATGGGTTGCTGGTCGTGCCACTTACCATCGTGAAAGAACGTCGCCTTCATGGGCCATCTCCATCGCACAAGATCAAGTCAGGGGGGCAGCCATCAATTGCGGGCACACGGTCCATCAATGGGCCGTGGCCACGCAATTCACGGGATCTTACTTACTTTTTCGTGGCGTCCATCGCGGCCAGCACCTTCGGCGGAGAGATGGGCAACGAAGTCATGCGCACCCCGGTGGCATCCGCGACCGCATTCGCGACGGCGGCCATGACCGGCACGATATTCGCCTCGCCCACGCCCTTGACGCCATAGGGATGGTCGGGATTGGGCACTTCCACCACTACCGCATCGATCATCGGCAAGTCGGAAGCCAGGGGCATGCGGTAGTCCAGGAAGCCGGTGTTCTGCATGCGCCCATCTTCGCCATAGATATATTCCTCGTTCAAGGCCCAGCCGATACCCTGGACGACGCCGCCCTGGATCTGCCCCTCCACATAAGAGGGATGGATGGCCCGGCCTGCATCCTGAGCCGCCGTGTAGCGCAGGATTTTTACCGCGCCGGTATCAGGATCGACCTCGACATCGCAAATCTGTGTCGCCACGCCCGGCCCCACGCCCGTGGGGTTAACCCCAGCGCTGCCGACGATGGGCCCGCCGGTCGCAGATTTTTGCGCCGCGATTTGCGCCAACGACAACGGTTCAAAATCACCAACGTTGGAGGAGGCTGGCTTGGCATAGCCGTCTTCCCAGATCACGCCTTCCGGGTCCACGCCCCAGATTTTGGCAGCGCGGACGCAAAGCTCGGCAATCACTTCCTTAGCCGAATTTATCACTGCCAGACCGGATGCCAGGGTTACCCGGCTACCACCCGTCACATGGGTGTAGCCGACATTAGCGGTATCGGCCACGATGGCACGGACCTGATCATAGTCGATGCCCAGGGTTTCCGCCGCCATGATCGCCATGGACGCGCGGGAGCCGCCCACATCGGGGCTGCCAGTAGCGACCACCGCCGTGCCGTCATCGTTGATGGCCAGGGTAGCAGCAGAATCTCCGCCGCCATTGAACCAAAAGCCCGAGGCCACACCGCGGCCCTGGTTCGGGCCCAGGGGCGCCTTATAGTGGGGATGCTCCATCAGCGCCTCGATCGTCTCGGCATACCCGATGGAGTTGAAGGTTTGGCCGAAAACCGTTGTGCTGCCGTTCCGGGCGGCATTCTTGAGGCGGATTGCCAGGGGATCCATGCCGATCTTTCGCGCCAATACATCCAAGGCGCTTTCCACCGCAAACGCGGCGATAGGCGAACCCGGCGCCCGATAGGCCGCTGCCTTGGCCCGGTTAACGGTTACATCATTGGCCATGACCTTAACATTCGCAAGGTCATAGCGGGAGAAAGCGCACATGGCGGCACCAATGACCGGAGCACCAGGAAAC
>CAUZBE010000467.1:0-3103 GCA_963577885.1 Alphaproteobacteria bacterium | reverse complement strand
CGGAAGTCAGTTCCTTCCGTCTTGCGATTTTACGACGACGAGTAATGTTTCGCCAAACAGGGCGGTGGGGAAACCTGCCGCCCTCTAGACGCCGTTTTTTGTTTCAGTTTATGTAACAGTCTTGAGATAATTGGTCAGTTTCGAAGGCCTTCGTGGTGGCGTAAGAGGAGTGAACGCAAATGGAAGTAGTGGCGCCTGAGACCGTGGGCATGTCCAGCACGCGGCTGAAGAAGATGTCATCATGGATGGAGCAGCAGATTAGCTCGAACCGCCTGGCCGGGCTTTCGGCTATGGTTCACCGGCGCGGCAAATGCGCCTTTTTCAACTGCGCTGGCCAGATGGACGTCGAAGCCGGAAAGGCGATGGCCGAGGATACGATTTTCCGACTTTATTCCATGACCAAGCCGATTACCGCCGTGGCGGCGATGATCTGTTACGAAGATGGATATTTTCAACTCGACGATCCGATTGCTAAGTTCCTGCCGGAGTTCACGGAGATGCAAGTTTGGGACGGCAATCCCGACGCCCTTAACACGGTCCCGGCCGAGGGTTACATCACGGTGCGCCATCTGTTGACCCATACCGCCGGATTCTCATACGAGTGGATGGAGGCGACCCCGGTCGAAGACTATTATCGCGAACACAAGGTCAGCTTTAATCCGGGTAGACAAACCGAGGGTGGCGCCGACCTGGCGGCCATGGCGACCCGCCTGGCCCAGGCGCCGCTGGTCCGGCAGCCGGGGAGTGGTTGGGGTTATTCAGTATCGATTGACGTTCTAGGCCGGCTGGTCGAGGTCTGGTCAGGTCAGACGCTCGACCGTTTTTTCGAGGAGCGGATTTTCCAGCCGCTCGGTATGGCCGATACAGCCTTTTCGGTGGCACCAGAGAAGCGAGAGCGTTTTGCGGCGTGCTACGAACCCACCAGCGGCGGCGGCCTGGCTGGCGTGAGCTCGCAGGAAGCAGTCATCCGAAAGAGCGAGGGCATCGGCCTGAAGCTTTCCGACGCACCAACCGACAGCCACTACCTACAAACGCCAGAGACGTTTTCTGGCGGCGGCGGATTGACCGGCACACTCGGTGATTACGGCCGTTTCTGCCAGATGCTGTTGAACAAGGGTAAATTGGACGGTGTACGTATATTGGGCAGCAAGACCGTAGAGTTTATGTCCGTCAACCACCTGCCCGACAACAAGGACATGGCCGGCATGGGACAGCCGGTATGGAGCGAATCGAGTGCCGAAGGGATCGGCTATGGCCTGGGCATGGCCGTCGTAATTGACGCTCCAACTACGCAACTGATCCGCTCAACGGGTGAATACTTCTGGGGAGGTGCTGCCAGCACCGCCTTCTGGATTGATCCGGAGGAGGAAATGTTCGTCGTCTTTATGACCCAGCTTGTGCCCTCGTCCTTCTATCCAATCCGCAGTGAGTTGCGGGTCGCGGCATATCAAGCTCTGATTGACTGATAGTTTGAATTTGATATTCCTGTGCCTGTTTTCTTTGACCGCTACAGAGCGGCCCTATAGGGGGGACCCAGGGTATCAACCAGCCTCCACTTTCCGCTGTACGCCCTTCCTAGGGCCTCGAATTTCCGGCCACTAGCCCAAATCACCGGATTTGGCCCAAAGATAGAAGCCAATGGCTAGCCGCCATCAATCTCGGCTACACTTCTCGAATGCGCACCCTGATCGCCACCCTGATCGCCCTCATGCTGTTCGCCACGACGCCCGCGGCGGCGGGGGGTTTTGAGGATGGGTTGGCGGCGTATAGGGCGGGCGACTATCAGAAAGCTGTCGGACTGTGGAAGCAGTCTGCTGAACAGGGAAATGTGAGGGCGCAGTACTTTCTTGGTGTGATGTACAAAACTGGCAAGGGCGTCCCCAAAGACGATTTCAAGGCGGTTCACTGGTACACCAAGGCGGCGAAACAGGGCGATGTGAGGGCGCAGAGCGTGGTTGCGGTGAGGTACGCCACCGGCAAGGGCGTCCCCCAAGACGATGCCAGGGCGGTTCATTGCTACACGAAGGCGGCGAAACAGGGGAATAGGCATGCGCAGTACCAACTTGGTTATAGGTATTCCCGCGGCAAGGGCATCCCTGAAGACGTTGTACACGGGTATGCGTGGCTTAGCATTGCAGCCGCGCAAGGGAGTGTTGCCGCCCCAATAAACAAAGAAGTTGCTGCCAACCGCATGACCCCCACCCAAATCGCCGAAGCGCAAAAGCTATCGCGCGAACTATGGGAAAAGTACGTCGTCCCCTTCCAGGAAAAATAACGCCCGCCCAAGAACTGGCCTACCCACCCAGCCTATTTGCAGAACTCAGTCCACGCCTCGTTATGTGCCAGCAGCGCCCGCTTGGTTGCCGTGGTCAGCCTATCCGCCTCGGCCACGCTGATTGGTTTCACCCGTCCGCACCCGTCTGCTGGCGCGTTGATATTGGCGCAACCAGCGATCAAGTTCATGGTCACCAAGAATGTCCAGATGGGCCGCACTTCCTTGCCTAGTTCTCTGGGTTTGGCAGAGAAGTCCGTTAGTTTTGTGCTAAAACTAACGGCTGGCTCTAACCTGTCCGCGTCACTAGCAAGATCTAAGCTGACCAGAGGTGGTGGGTCATTACCCCGACCCGTTTTTCGATTTCCTCAGCTGCATCCAAGATCATATCCTCACGAAAGCGCCGACCAATAATCTGTACGCCGACGGGAAGACCATCGTTGTAGTTGGCGGGTACGATGCCGGCTGGCAGTCCTAAGAAGTTCATGGCGTAACTATATAAGGCGCTACCTAGTACCTCCTTTACACCCTCCATGCCCTGCGCATCACGGTCCCAGGCAAAAATCGGCTGCGGAAGGAAAGGGGTTAGCATTAACGGATAATCCTGCAGGAACAAACTCCAGGCACGCGAGAACCGATTACGATCTGCCAGAGCCCGGATCAAGTCATCTCCCTCGAATGGTTTGAAATATTCAAAATAGTCGTCGAAGATTTGATTTATCGTATCGCTGCCATGTTCGCGTACATCCGGATGCATCAGGACTTTTGCCTCGCCAAACATGCAGCGAGCGCCAGCGATAGCCGTTTCCTCCAGTAAAGGCGGCTCGGCTT
>CAUZBE010000466.1:0-3103 GCA_963577885.1 Alphaproteobacteria bacterium | reverse complement strand
TTGGCGAGGGCGTCAGCCCTACTCTTGATGTAGGCAAAGTTATATCAGATCGACCTTCTCAATGCCAGTGGCAAGCGGTCAGCGCAGGGCTTGCTTGAAGGCCGACTAAGTCCAGCAAGACGCCCCTGGGCAGCTACATGGTCGCGCCATTGACGGCATAATGGCTAGATCAATTTCGATACGACATTGCATCTGGGCCGGTGGTGATCGCTGCATCCGGGATTGAAAATCGCATGCTCGAAGCTGGGGGTGCTGCAGACATAAGCGTTCTGGCCGATGACCAACGCTATGTGCCAACTCCGGACATCATGATCCCTGCGAAAGGCGATGTTCATGAGTTGCTCATAGCCTTTGGCATAGCAATTCTATAGCATTGCGCGAACCAAATATGGCCTGAGGAAGATAATGGCTGAAGGGCTCACTGAAAGACGGTTGGCCGCCAACGCTACTATCGATGTGGCGGGTTACGTGGATGGTATCCCGCGATGAATAGTCCCTTCTATGGTTGGATTGTCGTGGCCTGCGCCTTTCTTGTGCTTTTTTTTACCTACGGCGTGCAATATTCCTTTGGCGTATTTATCCCGCCAATGATTGATGAATTGGGCTGGCGGCGCGCCAGTCTGGGCGGCGTGTTCTCTTTGTACAGTTTAGTCTATATCGGTTTCAGCCTGCTCAGTGGTCGGCTTACTGATACCCTAGGGCCTCGGCGGGTCATTGGGCTCGGCGGTGTGTTGCTGGGCCTCGGTATAATGGCGACCAGCCAGATATCGGCACAATGGCAACTTTATCTTTGTTATGGCCTTGTCGCGGCCCTCGGCATGAGCACCGCCTACATCCCCTGCAATATGACCGTCGTGCGGTGGTTTCACATTAGGCGGGGTCTCGCACTGGGGATTGCGTCGTGCGGCGCAAGTTGCGGCATCCTTGTGGTGCCGTTGCTCGCATCGTTCATCATTGATCAGGCCGATTGGCGTGTCGGATTGTTCACCTTGGGCGCAGCCTTGTTCATCGCAATCAATGTCGTCGCCCGCTTCATGGTGCGCGGTCCCGAATTGCTGGGATTGCAGCCCGATGGAGCGGCGACGCCGCCGTCATCGGGCGTTGCTTGTGTCGGTTCGGCTGGGGATGATCTGGCTGCCTGGACCTTGAGCGAGGCGCGGGCGACAATAACCTTCTGGATGCTTCTGCTGGCATTCACCATTGCCCTCCTGACCGTCACGGTGCCATTCGTGCATGTCCCATTATTCGCGCGCGATATTGGCCTGTCCGCGATGGGTGGCGCAGCTGCGATCAGTGTTATCGGGTTGTTTGCTTTGATCGGCAGTATCGCGCTCGGCGCACTGTCTGATCGCATCGGCCGCAAGGCGGCGATGGCGCTCGCGCTGTGCGTACAAATTGCCGCGTTTCTGATTTTTCTCGAGGCTGATGACTCGATCATGCTTTATGTCGGAGCGGCGGCGTTCGGTTTCTTCTACGGCGGGATCGCTTCTTTGTTTCCGGCTCTCGTGGGCGATCTATTTGGGCGGACGCATGCGGGCGCGATCGGAGGCTTTATATTCGGCGGCGCCGGTGTTCTCGGCGCATGGGGTCCGGCGGTCGCCGGCTACCTCCGGGATGTCGACGGTGATTACCGTCTTGCTTTCAGTTTGTGCGCTCTCGCGGCGACTTGTGCGTTGCTACTGTTTCTGTTCCTTCCCCGAACCGACCATGAAGGGTCGAAGTTCGGGGCATTGCGGAAATAGGCCTCACGCCTGTTGATGCTTGAAGAGTGCCAAAGGCGACATCACACATCTGTTCCCAATAATGTCTTACCCCGCACAACAAGAAAGCATGGACACGTCCATATCGAAGGTTTGCGCCGCCAATTTTAGACCTTCAACGGTCGTTAGATACGGGAAAATCATTTCCCCGAGGTCGGTATAGGCCATGCCCTGTTTGATCGCGATTGCAGCCGTTTGAATACTGTCCGCGCCTTCCGGCGCCAAAATATGAGCGCCTACTAATTTTTTGGTGGCGCTGTCGGCGACCAGCTTGATTAACCCCCGCGTATCACGAGCAGCAAGCGCTCGCGGCACGTTACCCAGGGACAAGACGGAGGTTTTCGGATCGATACCCTGCGCTCTGGCCTCTGCTTCGGTAAGGCAGGCTTCCACTATACAAAAAGCCCGCACCAATTCGTTAAAGCGGTTGGGATGTTCCAGAGACGAGAGATGGCGCGCGGGCTCCAGCCACGACAGGGTGGCATTGGGTATCATGCGCGCCATCATTTCGGTCACCTCGCGCGGCGCGCCGGGATCATCCGGCGTACCGATGATGAGGGTCGGCGCCTTGATCTGCGGCAGGCGTTGGGTGGTATTCAGAGCGCACATGGCGGCGGCCGCGGCGGCAAAACTCCGGGGCGCAAAATTGCGGATCGCTTCGTCCATATAAAGGTGACCTGGAATTTTGCGATGAACGTTGCTTCGATAGGGTTAGGCTGAGAGACTAACCCGAAGAGGGAGTAGTACCCAACATGGCTTCACCTAGCCACGCGCAGCCGCACAGTCCCGCTGAAAGGTCAATGACTACGGCAGCCTATGCCTGGGGGCAGGGTGGCGATCTCTTGCGGCGTCTTTGGATTAGCTCGAAGGCAGCATCGCTAGGATCCCTGGATGTTGTGGCCGTCAGTGCCACATTTCTGGGTGTACCGTTAGCCTATGCGATCTTGATTTCGCCGGCAGAGTCCATGGTTTGGCTCGCCTGGGTGGCACTGGCGTTGGCCAGGGCCTCTTCGATATTCTCGAAAGTCCGCTTCGACTGGCCGTAGACATCGCCCTTCGCAACCACGTTGCCCGCGTCGTCCAGCGAACAGATACCAGAGAGATACACCGTATCGCCCAGCTTGGCACCGGCCGGAATATTTAATTTCTTTGCCCAGGCCCATCCAGTGTCCACGCGCTGCTGTTTCATCGTCACCTCCGTGATGTTCGGACTCCATCCAGACCTAACGGAGGTACGGCTTGCTCTGATAGCCCAAATTAAGCGCCTTGGGAGAGCTGAACGGGTGGAACAACTAACAGAGATGGGGCTCCTGAGGGCAGGCGTATAGGGCTTGTCTTTGTGG
>CAUZBE010000465.1:0-3115 GCA_963577885.1 Alphaproteobacteria bacterium | reverse complement strand
GCCACCGAAAAGCTTAATGCGGCTGGCCCCCCATCTGGCTGGCAGCCAGGGGGGGCTACGTCGCTTCCGTCGTGTCCTTCTCCCCGGCGATACACACTAGCCCCTTTTGCTCCGGTCCGTTGTCCCAGCGGCTCAACTCACGCAGCGCCTCAAGGTGAGCCTGGCCATCGTCCACTACGTCCAGGGCGACGGCCACGGACTTGCCGTAGCCGCGATCCAGTAACGCCTGTGCGGCCGCACCGCGGGCGGCGTCGGACTTGGCGTGACGCATCAGATCCACCAGCGTTTGATTGCCTCTTCGGTATGGTCACGCGCCCTCTCATTTCCCTGTTCAGGAGACCGCTTATACAGTCGGAACGCTTTCGGATAGTCACCCGGATGAAACGCCGCCACCCCATCCTGTAAATCCCCCGCCACCACGGGCGTCGTGGCGAACAGCATGAGGGCGGTCAGGGTGGCGATCAGGGTGCGCATTAGAAAAGTATAACCGTGATCGATGATGGCTGGCTATTAGCTTCCATCCTTGGCCAGATCCGGTGGTTTGGGGCCGGAACTGGCCAAGGGGTTTTTATCAGCGCAAGGTGTTATCAGACCTCCGCTTCCCATCGTCGGACAGGGATGGGCGCGCCAATATGGGAAGTGGGTCTTTCCCTCCGCTGCTTTTGGAGCATACTGTTTCAATGCCAAGACCGGGCTTTCCCTACGCCGATGATTTTGCCGCCACCGCCCATGACCAGATACGGGCAGAGGCCGTGCAGGCGGATTTGCGCCAGCTGGGCGATGCCTTGGAAGACCCGGCCGGGCGATCCGCCCTGAGTGCACTGTGGCGGGACCCATCGGTGCTTGCGCTATTATCCGCGATATTTGGCAACAGCCCCTTCCTGAGCCGGGTGGCGCTGTCCGAAGTTACTTTTTTGCCCCGGCTTTTCGCCGGCCGCCCCGAACATACCTTGGCCGAATTGCTGGCGGAATTGGCGCCCGCGTTAGCCGGCGCCGAGAATATGGACGCGGCGATGACGCACCTGCGGGTGGCCCGCCGGCGGGTGGCTATCCTGGTGGCCCTGGCCGATGTTGGCGGCATCTGGGATATGAACCAGGTCACGGATGCCCTATCCCAGTTTGCCGACGCGGTGATCGGGGGCGCCGTCAGTTGGCTGTTACGAGATGCGGCGCGGCGCGGCGAATTGCGCCTGGATGATGATGCCCAGGTAGCGCTTGGTAGCGGCCTGGTCATTCTCGGCATGGGTAAGTTGGGCGCCAACGAGCTGAATTATTCCTCTGACGTGGATCTCATCGCCCTCTACGATGATGAGGTCGCGCCCTATATCGGCAAGCGGACGGCGCAGGATTGCTATATCCGTCTGATTCAGGCCCTGGTGAAGATGCTGCAGGAACCCACGCGGGATGGCTATGTCTTGCGCACCGATCTGCGTCTGCGCCCGGATCCGGGCGTCACTCCGGTGGTTGTCTCCATGCGGGCGGCCGAGCAATATTACGAAAGCCTGGGGCAAAATTGGGAACGCGCGGCGATGATCAAGGCGCGCCCCGTGGCTGGCGATCTCGCTGCCGGCGCCGCCTTTCTGGACGGTTTGCAGCCCTTCATCTGGCGCCGCAACCTGGATTATGCCGCGATTGCGGATATTCATTCCATAATGCGGAAGATCCACAGCCATGCCGGCGATGGCGCGATCACAGTGGAAGGTCATAACATCAAACTGGGCCGTGGCGGCATCCGCGATATCGAGTTCTTTGCCCAGACCCAGCAGCTTATCGCGGGCGGCCGTGAACCAACGTTGCGCGTACGGGCGACTTGCGATGCGCTGGACACCCTGGCCAGGGGTGGCTGGATCGATGGCGCCGTGGCCGAGGAATTGACCTTGGCCTATGAATATCTCCGCCGTTTGGAGCATCGCCTGCAGATGGTTGGTGATGAACAGACGCAGACCATGCCGCGTACGGGTGAGGGTGTGGCGCATCTGGCCTGCTTCATGGGCCAAGGCGGGGACGGCGCCAAGGCCGGCCGGTTCCGGGCGGAATTGCTGCATCATCTCGACCGTGTGCAACATCACCATGGAATGCTGTTTGACACCACGCCGGCGCCGTCCGGCACCGCCAATCTTATTTTCTCCGGCAGCGATGATGACCCCGAGACTTTGGAGAGCTTGGCCGCCATGGGCTTTGACGGCGTGCAGGGCGCCTCCGCCACGGTGCGGGGCTGGCATCACGGCCGCTATCGGGCCCTGCGCTCCACCCGGGCCAGGGAACTGCTGACGACGCTGTTACCGGCATTGTTACAGGCGATTGCCAGCACCGCCAATCCGAACGCAGCGTTGGGCCGTTTTGACCGGTTTCTCTCAAACCTGCCGGCCGGCGTGCAATTGTTCTCCATGTTGACGGCACGGCCGCAATTGCTGGAATTGCTGGCTGAGATCATGGGCAGCGCCCCGCGCCTGGCTAATTATCTGGCGGAGAACTCCAACATCGTGGACGCTATGATCAGCGCTGAATTCCTCGCCGCGCCGCCGACACTGACTGCCCTGCAAGCGGAATTTACCGCCGAACTCGGCCTTGCAGTGGATTTCGAGGATGTCCTGAATTTGACACGGCGCCGGGTCAAGGAACGCAAATTTCAAATCGGCGTGCAAATTCTGAACTCGACCATTGACGCGGACCGATCGGGTGGCGGTTACGCTGACCTGGCGGAAGCCGCCCTGGCCTCGCTGCTGCCCTGGGTCAGGGCGGCCTTCGCCGAGGCTGAAAGGCATGGTGGTATAGCGGGTGGCGCCATCGCGGTTTTGGCCATGGGCAAATTGGGCAGCCGCGAGATGACCGGGGAATCCGATCTGGACTTGATCTTCGTCTACGATTATCCCGACGATGACAGCGTTTCCGACGGCTCCCGTCCGCTGCCGGCACAGCAATATTTCAGCCGCCTTTGCCAGCGGCTGATCAACGCCATGACCGTCCCCACCGCTGAAGGCAAATTGTACGAGGTGGATATGCGCCTGCGCCCCACGGGAAACTCCGGGCCGGTGGCCACCCGATTTGACGGCTTTGGCGACTATCAGCGGACCCAGGCCTGGACCTGGGAGCATATGGCCCTAACGCGGGCCCG
>CAUZBE010000464.1:0-3115 GCA_963577885.1 Alphaproteobacteria bacterium | reverse complement strand
GTGGCGGAACCGCAGCCGACCCGCATGAGCGCCTCGTTCTCGCCATCGACGATCGGTGGCTGGCCGGCCTGAACGACCACCACCGCGCCGTCATCGACCTTCAATTCCACCGCCCTGCCCTCGCATAATTCCAGCATCGTCTGGCAGGTCACATTGCCTTCCTTCTTACTACCCCCCGTCAGATGGCGGACCCCACCCAGGGCCAGCATCTGGCTCCCATATTCCGCCGTCGTAACATGGCCGACTTGTTCACCCTGACAGCGCACCGCCTTTTGCTCGTCGCCGAGAAAACGGTCCGTATCGATCTTCACCTTCAGGCCGCAATAACTGAATATCCCCTCAGAAACCACGGTGACCATATCCACGCCGTCGGGTTTCGAAGCGACAATGAAGGGCGCTGGTTTATAGTCAGGATAGGTGGTCGTCGAACCGACCCCGGTGATAAAGCTTTCCGCCCCGGCCACCAGGGCGCCGTCCCAGTCATTGGCAATTTGCAGGAACGGCACCATGGCGCCATCCTGATCTAGGGTCCGTTGCGCCACCAGCAAAGGGTCCAGGCGCACCAGTTCGCCCGCCTGATTAGCATAGCGGTCACAGGCGCCGGCCCGGCCCGCGCGAATGCGGCATAGCACCGGACAGGCATCACAGCGTATCAGATCACTCATTACCCTGCCCCCCTAAACCCTGCCCGCTCCAGTTGGCGGCCAGCAGGGCGGCGCGCACCCGGTCTGGTGTCGCCGGCACATGAAAGATGGCGACTCCGGTCGCCGATTTGATCGCCGCCAGAATGGCCGGCGCCGTCGGCACCAGACCCGGTTCGCCTACACCCTTGGCGCCTTGCGGGCCATTCGGATCGGGATCCTCTATCAAGATCACTTCAATTTCTGGCATATCTCCTACGGTGGGGATCAGATAGTCGTGCAGGTTCTCGGTACGACCCGGTATATATTCTTCCATCAACGCCAAGCCTAGGCCTTGCGCGATACCGCCCTGGATTTGTCCCTCGACCTGCCCGGGATTGATCGCCTTGCCCACGTCGTGGGCCGCGACAATACGGGTCACCTTGGTGGTGCCCAATTCCGTATCAACCTCGACTATCGCCATTTGCGCCGCGAAGGCATAGGTACCATAGGGTTCACCCTGGCCGTTTTGATCCAGCGCAGTTGCCGGTGGATCGAAGGTCCCCTCCGCTTGCAATACCATGCCGTTCTCCCCCGTCGTCAGGCGGGACAGGGAAATCTGCGTTTCACCCACCTCTAATCGGCCATCCTTCAGCGAGATATCGGCGCTGGCCTCGGCATTGGCCAGGCGCAGAATTTGCCGGCGCAGGTCTAAGGCCGCCAATTCGGTCGCTTTACCCGTGACATAGGTCTGGCGAGAGGCCGAGGTCTTGCCGGCATCAGGCGTCAGGTCCGTATCGCCCGTGACTTGATCGATGGCGTCCACGGACAGACCCAACGCATCGGCGCAGATCTGCCGCATGATGGTGTAGCTACCCTGGCCGATATCGACGGCGCCATTGTACAGCGTTACCCGGCCATCGGCGGAAAGGGTGACCCGTATGGTCGAGGGATTGCTCATACCCGTATTGCCGCAGCCATACCACATACAGCCCAGGCCCACGCCAAGGCGGGTGATGGGATTGTCCCTGTTGTGATTGAGGACCTTCGCTTGAGCTTTTTGCCAATGGGGTCGCAGGGCCTCCAAACACTGATCCAGACCGGCACTGGCCTGCAATAGCTGACCCGTCGCCGTTCGGTCACCTGCCCGCAAAGCATTCTTCAGGCGAAAGTCTAACGGATCCATGCCGGCCTGCGTCGCCAGATCGTCAATCAACGCCTCGTGCGCCAGGGCAATCTGTGGCACGCCAAAGCCACGGAAGGCGCCGCTGGGCGGGGCGTTGGTCAAAATAGCCCGGGCATCGATGGTAACGTTGGGGACACGATAGGGGCCGGTACCATGCACTGGCACCCGGCCCGCCACAGTCGGTCCCCAGGACGCATAGGCACCGGTATCAAAATCTGCCGTCATCTCCGCCGCCAGCAGACGCCCTTCCCGATCGCAGCCAAAGCGCGCCTTGATCTGAGCCGGATGGCGCTTGGTGGTCGCGGCCATGCTTTCGGGACGGGTATAAACACATGCCACGGGGCAGTCCAGTGACCAGGCAGCCACCGCCAACATGGGCTGTACCGACTGATCCAGCTTGCCCCCAAAACCACCACCGCAAACGGTCGGCACGATGCGAATTTGTTCCGGCGCCAGACCCATGATCAGGGCGACCTCGTCACGATCCATATAGGGCGTCTGTGTGGTCACGTGGATTTCCAGGCGGTCATCGCACCGTTGGGCAAAGCCCGCCTCCGGTTCGATATAAGCATGTTCTACAAAGCTAGTTTGCCATTGGCCCGCCGCCGTGTGGGCGCATTGGGCCAGGCTGCCGGCGCCTTCGCCTTTGTGCAACGCGGCATCAATTAATAAATTACCCGGCCGGTTATCATGTAGTTGCCGCGCCCCTTGAGTCATTGCCGCCGCCAACCCTGTCACCGGAGCCAGGGGTTCGTAAACAATGGGTATCTCCTCGTCTGCAATGGCGGCCACCGACTCGCGCTCCCCCACCAAGGCAAGGATCGCTTCGCCACGATAACGCACCCGGCCTTCCGCAAAGACTGGTTGATCCTTCAAATCGGGATAAATTCCATAGCATTTATTGCCCGGCACATCGGCCGCCGTCAGGACCTTGATCAGGCCGGGATGGCGTTCGTATAGCGGCGACAGGTCACCGATGGAAATATTCGCCGCCGCATGGGGCGAACGCACAGCGCGTAGCCACAGTGCATCGCCCGGAATACCATCGGCTCCAAAGGCGGCCGCCCCAGTCAACTTTTCCAAGGCATCCGCACGCGGGAGGCTGGCGCCCACCGCTGGGCCCGCCGGAACAGCTATGGAGACCGGATCACGGCCCGCATCCAGTACCGCCGCGACGATATTTGCGTAGCCTGTGCAACGACACAAAATACCGCCCAGACCGTCCAGAACATCCTGCCGCGTCGGATACTGGTGGCTGGCGGCTATATCCGTGGCGGCGGCCAGCATGCCCGGAATGCAAGCCCCGCAC
>CAUZBE010000463.1:0-3122 GCA_963577885.1 Alphaproteobacteria bacterium | reverse complement strand
ATCGAGCCGCCATATTTATAAAACATCCGCACCGGCGAATGGCCCGGGGCGGGGTAGCTGATCTTGCCGAACTGATGTTCGATGGACTTGCCGACCCAGGGCTGGCCTTCCGCCTTCCCCTCTAAAATGGCTTCCGGCATCTTGATGCGCGGGATTTTCTGGAACGAGGCATTCATGGTCGGCAGCTGCGGCATGCGCTGGTACAGCTCGACCGGCATGGATGTGTTTTCGAGATCTCCCGACATGCCGCCATCGGCATAGCCGGGGAAATAGAAATTAAAATCGATCGGGCAGCCCCATTGCAGATTGCCCATGTTGACGCCCGGCTTGCCGAGCCCCTGCATGGCCACCAGGCACACCATTACCCGGGCCCACTGGATGCCGGTCTGATTGCGGCAGGCGCCGCCATGGCCGTTGCCCCAGCCGCCGGGCGCGAGATAGACGCGTTTTCTGCCCCAATCGCGGGCCAGCGCGCGGACGTCCCTGGCCGGTACGCCGGTTTCCGCCTCCTGCCATTCCGGCGTCTTGGGGATGCCGTCCTCGTCGCCCACCAGATAGGCTTTCCAGACGTCAAAGCCCTCGGTGTGGGTGGCGACATACTCCTTGTCGTAAAGGTCCTCCTGGATCCAGACATAGGCAATGGCCATGGCCATGGCGACCGAGGTGGTGGGCCTCGGCGCGAACCATTTGCCCGGCAGGAACTGGGCCGATGAATTGTAGAACGGATCCACATGGACCACCTCGATTCCGAGATCCGGGTTCTTTAGCCATTGCCGGCGGACGGTGCCTTCCTGCGCGCCATAGGAACCGCTAGTGGTTTCGGGATCGGCCGACCAGAACACGATCATGTCGCAATTCTGTAGGCAATCCTCCACCGTACCATAGGTCTCGGACTGGCCGACCCGCAGGGAATGACCCCAGTGATGCACGGCGCCCCAGTACCAGCCTTCCCAGCTGTCGGGGTTGTGATGCACATGGGTGGTGCCAACTGCGTTGCGGAAGCGGTAGAGCGCGCTCAAATAATAGCCGATATTGCCCCAGGTATGGTGCGAGCCATGCGAATTGGCGATCGAGCCCGGCCCGTGGACGCGCTTCTGGCGCTTGATTTCCGTGGCGACAATGTCAATGGCGTCTTCCCAGGAGATACGTTCATAGCCCGAGATGCCGCGATTTTGCGGGTTACGCTCGCCATCGGGGTCGAAATCGACCCGCTTCATGGGATACAGCAGCCGGTCCGGTGAGTGGACGATGGATTTGGCGTTCTGGCCGTGCGGCGCCAGCGTGGTCTTGCGGGGCGGAGTGAATTTCAGGCCACGCGCCGTGATGGTCCACGGTCCGGTATCCTCGTCGTTGAATTCTATGGGTGTCATTCGGATGATTTTTTCGTCCTTGACGTCGACAAAGACCGGCCCGCCATTGGTCATATTACAGGTGCGTTTTGTGCCGTCGGCCAGTTCGCTGCCCCAGCGCCAGCCGATGCTCTGGGTCATCATGGTGGTCTGGGCAAACCAGTTGGCAAGACCGTCATCACCGTCCATCTTGAGTTTGAAATCCTTGAGCGCGTTGATCTGGTCGAGCCAGTTGATCGGCGGCATCAGCAAATCGGCACCGAGCTCGGCGGTCTTGAACGCCATGCAGATGTCGGGGTTGGGATGGATGCCCGCCCCGGACGTTACCTTGCCATCCTGGAACACGTAGTATCGGCCGACGCTGTCATCCCATGTCTTGATCTGCGCCGTGAGATTTTTTTCCTTTAGACGCGCGCGAAAGGTGGGATACCGCCAGGCGGTATATTTAAGCAGGATAAATAACCCCAACAGGATAAATGACAATTTCATGGCGTTCTCCCTCATGCGCAGAAATCCAGCGAGGCCCAATGGAGCCGGCATGTCTGGCTTAAGGATAGCAGCGTAGCCAGGTCACGAAAACTCGCCCAGCGAAATTAGACCCGGATCTTATTTACCGCGTCCCCAGCCTTTTCTGCGGCGTCGTCCGCCCGGCTCTCCCACCAGGCAAGCATACAATCCGAATAGGACGGCTGCGTAATACCTTCGGCCAGGAATTTAGCCTTCAGGCGTCCGGCCCAGACAATCTTGGGAATGGCGGAAGATCCCGCATGATCCTGCGCGGTCCAGTCACAGGGATTAAAATTTCCGTAGCGGCCAAAGGTGGCGCTGGAGGCAAATATGACGATGCCTATCAAAATAACTGCGAATTTGGTCACGGCATTTCCTGAAATCAGCAAGGAAGGCGAATCACCATGCCACCTCCGACTGCAATGTAGCGGCGCGACGCCGTTCACTCAAGCCGGCATATTCATCTTATGTCCGTTTGTGATCTGGCCTGTCGCGAGGATTGGCCCGTGGCCAACGAATGTCAAAATTCATAGGAAAAGAAACTCAAATAACACATTGATAAATATCGGTTTATAATTAATTTTTATAAATTCTATTATGCTTTATCGATCCTTAAAATTGCTTGGTAAGACTGCGCCATAAATAATTTTTGCCGCCAACCTTAAAGACACTGTTGAAAAACCATGAGCGAGACCGAGCGGTATGTGCTTATTATCGAATGCCGCCGATTGGCGACACGCCCGGCAACGACACGCTCGCACGCCACCGCCGCGATGGGCGGCCTTTTTGGATCATCCGGAGAGGGCGTTGGTCGGTGAATTCACCGAAGTCATGACACCGGCCCATGAAGGCGAGACCTCGCCCGCCTTTGGTCTCAGCCTCGAGTGCTGCCGAAATCTCCATGCCAAACTGATTTGCGCCGCGTCGCGGGCGGAACTGGCAATGACCGCCCGGGAAAAAGCCGCCCGTGACCAGGTCGATATTGTTCTGATCGGCGAAATTGTCTCGTCGGCCAGGGCCCAGCCGGAAATTCAACCGGATAACGAGACAATCCCCTATCTTCACTTTGGGCGAGGCTGCCAAAGAATAGCCGCGCCACATCTTGGTCTTTCCGGTGAGGCGAATTTGGCTGGTAATCGCGCCAAGGCGGATCAATTCGCCGCGGCAATTCTGCCGATCATTGACCAGATCAGGGAGAGCGGCGCGACAACCCTCACCGATATTGCCGAGGGGCTGATGCGCGCAATATCCGGACGGCGCGCGGCA
>CAUZBE010000462.1:0-3122 GCA_963577885.1 Alphaproteobacteria bacterium | reverse complement strand
GCCGACTTCGGCCCTGGACGTCTCGGTACAGGCGCAAATTTTGAACCTAATGAAGGAATTGCAGGACCGCCTGGGCCTTACCTATTTATTCATCAGTCATGATCTGGCAGTAGTCTATCACGTCTCCACCAAGGTCGGCGTGATGTACCTGGGCCGGCTGGTGGAATGGGCCGAGACCAAGACCCTGTTTGAAAACCCACGCCATCCCTATACCCGGATGTTGCTGGATGCCATTCCCGATCTGGAAATGAGCGGCCGCCAGCGCATCCCCGTGGCCGGCGAGGTTCCCAGCCCCATTAACCCTCCGTCCGGCTGCGCCTTCCATCCCCGCTGCCCCCACGCCGAAGAGCGTTGCCGCGTGGAAGCGCCCATGCCCCGCGTCTACGACGGCGTCCACGTAGCCTGCCACGCCGTGGCAGATGGGCGCATCGGTTAAATAGGTTCGGTGCATTCTGGGTCAGATCTGGATGACATCGAGATCGCTGCCGACAATAACCTCGCCGGAGAAAATTGAGGCGTCGAATTCTGGCTCGACGCCGGACAGATGGTGGGTGAACACGACTTTGGGGACCTTGGCCATCGCGGCGATGTCGATGCAGTCCTGGGGCTGGCGTGAAATTCGTGCAGGCGTTAGGTGATCCGCCGGCGGGCGGGTAGAAAATCATCGGTCCGCTTGGCGCCACCACGAGTGCTATCATGAAATCCATGACCTAACCGGTGATGATATTGCATTAAGCGATGACATAACGCCGGCTTCGGGGTACACGAAAGGGGCGGACGGTAATGGGGACGGTCCGCCCTAAATCATATACAGCGGCGAATGCCGTATGGAACCGAAAGCAGGAGTACGCCATGGCCGTCATAAACCGAATTGCCGATCTTCACGACGACATGGTGGCCTGGCGACACGATATCCATGCGCATCCGGAGACGGCCTTTGAAGAGGTACGCACGGCGGCGGTGGTCGAAGAAAAGCTGCGCTCGTTCGGCTTAGACGTGCATACCGGATTGGCCAAAACCGGTGTTGTCGGGGTGTTAAAATGTGGCAAATCGGACCGCAAGATCGGTCTGCGGGCGGATATGGATGCCCTCGATTTGCAGGAACTGGCAGACGTCGTCCACAAGTCTAAAATAGACGGCAAGATGCATGCTTGCGGCCACGATGGCCATACCACCATGTTGCTGGGGGCCGCCCGTTATTTGGCGGAAACTAAGAATTTCGATGGCACCATTTACTTTATTTTCCAACCGGCGGAAGAGAACGAGGCCGGCGGCCGGGTCATGGTGCAGGAGGGTCTGTTTGATCAATTTCCCTGCGACGATGTCTACGGCATGCATAATATGCCGGGTATCCCTGTGGGCCAGATCGCCCTGATGCCGGGGCCAATGATGGCCTCGGCTGATTTTTTTGAAATCATCGTGAACGGCACGGGCGCGCATGGAGCGATGCCCCATCAAGGCGTTGATCCCGTCCTGATCGGCGCGGAAATCGTCATGGGTTTGCAACGGATCGTCTCGCGCACCGTGGATCCGTTGAAACAGGCGGTGATCTCGGCGACCAAGTTTCAGGCCGGCCACACCACTAATGTGATCCCGGAGACGGCCTTGATCGCAGGCACCACACGGGCCTTCTCGGTCAAGGTGCAGGATATCATGGAGGTGGAGATCAAGCGCGTGGCGGAGGGGATCGCGGCGGCCCACGGCGCCACCATCGATTATACCTATGACCGCCGTTACGCCCCGACCATCAATACCCCGGAAGAAACGGAAATTGCCCATCGCGCCGCCGCGAATGTCGTTGGCGAGGCGAATGTACGACGCGATCTGCCACCGACGATGGGGGCGGAGGATTTTTCTTGGATGTTGCAGGCCAAGCCCGGCTGTTATGTCTGGGTTGGCAATGGCGTTGGCGGCGAGCCTGGGGGCTGCATGGTGCACAATCCCAACTATGATTTTAATGACGAGGTGCTGCCGATCGGCGCTTCATACTGGGTTAAGCTGGTGGAGCAGGAATTGGCCGCCGCTTGAACCCTTGTCGTAGGATATCAGGTTCGATATCATTACCTATTGATTACGTTGGCTAATAACGCATCTGAGCATATGGACGAGGGCTATACTCTAGGGGAAACTGATGGGGTTCAAGATCAAATTTTGGGGTGTTAGAGGCTCGATAGCTTGCCCATCCTCGAAATACGTGATGTTTGGCGGCAACACCTCCTGTATCGAGGTCTCTTGTAGTGGCCAGCGTATCATATTTGATTGTGGTACAGGCCTGCGGAATTATGGTCATTGGATGATGAAAAAGGGTGTCCTCCGGGCGGATATCCTGATGTCCCACAGCCATTGGGATCATATCAACGGCTTTCCTTTCTTTTCACCGGCTTTCCAGCCCGATTGTGATTTCCGCATCATGGCGGGGCATCTTTTCGAAACACCGGAGACCCTGTACGACATCATGTCCGGGCAGATGAACCAGCCAAATTTCCCTGTTCCGATCGAGGCCATGCGTTCGAAGATAGTGTTTGAGGATTTCGTCGCCGGTGACAACTTCACCTTGGGCAACGGTATCAAGGTTACCACCACATTGTTGCGCCATCCCAATAACGCTACCGGATATCGGATAGATTACAGCGACAAGAGCTTTTGTTACGTGACCGATACGGAACATGTCCCGGGCAAGCCGGACGAAAATATTCTGCAACTGATAGATCATGCCGATGTAGTGGTCTACGATTGCACCTATACGGACCGGGAGTTCCCGTCCAAGGTTGGTTGGGGCCATTCAACCTGGCAGGAAGGGGTGCGCCTGTGCAAGCTGGCCAATGCCAAGCGTCTGGTCATCTTCCATCATGACCCGGATCACGAAGACCCGTTCATGGAGCTGTTGGAGGCAGAGGCTCGCCTGGCCTGGGATGGCGCCATCGTGGCCCGGGAAAATATGCGTCTGACGCTCGCCTGAGCTGCGCCAGACCTGCCTGAGACCCCGCCTGAGACCACGGCGAAAATAAACGGCCCGCCCCGGTCGGGCGGAATGTCCGGGCCAACTCAGGATCCTCGGAAATCGGCGATGGCGCGCTCCAGTTGATCCAGACGCTGTTGGCTGTAGGCGGCGTAATCGAAAT
>CAUZBE010000461.1:0-3123 GCA_963577885.1 Alphaproteobacteria bacterium | reverse complement strand
GTTGCGGCTTCGTCGCTCTATTGGGAGCGCCCAACGCCGGCAAATCTACTCTGACCAATGCCCTGGTCGGCAGCAAGGTTTCCATCGTCACCCCCAAGGTGCAGACGACCAGGGCGCGGATCACCGCCATTGCCGTGCACGGTAAGGTCCAGATCGTTTTCATAGATACCCCGGGCATTTTTACCAAGACCAAGCAGCGCCTGGAAAAGGCCATGGTAGCCGCCGCCTGGGGCGGGGCCCAGGATGCCGATCTGCGGGTTCTTCTGGTTGATGTGGAGCGTGGTCTGGACGGCAATACACGGGCCATTATCGACGGTATGAATAAGGCCAGAATGAAGGCGGTCCTGGTGCTCAACAAGATCGATCTGGTGCGGCGCGAGAGCCTACTCGCCATGGCGGAGGAATTGAACAGGGAAGAGATCTTCAGTGCGGTTTTCATGCTCTCGGCCCTGAACGGGGACGGTGTCACGGATCTATTGGCGGCGCTGGCTCGGCAACTTCCGCCGGGCCCCTGGCATTACCCGGAGGATCAGTTGGCCGATATACCCGAGCGCTTGTTGGCAGCCGAAATTACCCGGGAGAAGATCTTTCTACGTTTGCACCAGGAACTCCCCTATGCGGCGACGGTGGAGACCGAGGCATGGAAAACCCTGCGCGGCGGTGACCTGCGCATCGAACAGGTCATATATGTGCGCCGGGACACGCAAAAAGCTATCGTGCTGGGCAAGGGTGGCCAGCAGATCAAGCAGATTGGGGCCGAGGCTCGGGAAGAGCTATCAGAGATATTCGGCTGCAAGGTGCACCTGTTCCTGTTCGTCAAAGTGCGTGACAATTGGCAGGATGACCCGGCCCGCTATCGAGAAATGGGCCTCGATTTTCACCGCTAGCGAGGCGCAGTGGCGAAAGTTACTATTCATCCCGCTGCCTGTTCTTCTTCTAGCCAGGTATTGAAGTTGGGTTGGCGTTTCTCGACGAAGGCGGCGACACCATCGCGGGCGTCGGCGTGGTGATCGACCACGGCGGTCTTGGCCGCGATTTCGTCGCATGATTGCTCGAAAGTCAATTCGGCGGCGTTGTAGATCGAGCGCTTTAACATGCGCATGGCGACCTGGGGACCGTCCGCCAATTCGCCGGCTAGATCGCTGGCGGCCTGGGCTAATTGGTCGTCGGGCACCACCTCGTGCACCAGGCCCAGTTCATGGGCTTCCCGTGCCGGGACGATGCGTTTGCGCATGAGGAAGTCCAGGGTCTTGGCTAGTCCCATATGCTGGACCAGAAGATGCTGGCCACCCTCGTCGGGCAGCAGGGCGAAACGGAGCGTGGCGCTGCCCAGACGGGCGCTTTCCCCCGCAATGCGGAAGTCACACGCCAGGGCCAGGGAAAAGCCGGTCTGGATAGCGACGCCGTTCAGGGCGGCGATGGTGGGCTTGTCAATAGTGCGGATGATACGGTTCAATTCCTGGGAAATCATGCGCAGGCCATCATAGGTGCCGATGGCGTTGTCATGGCCGGGGGGCAGGGGCGGCACCAGACCCTGTTCAGCCCGCAAACCTTGGGCATAGGCCTTTAGATCATCGCCGGCGCAAAAGGCCCGGCCAGTGCCGGTGAAGACAATGACGCGCACGCTGTTGTCCATCTGCGCCTGCACCAATGTCTCCACCAGGTCTCGCTTGATGGCCGAGGTCATGCCATTCAGGCGTTCGGGCGTATTGAAGGTAATCCACGCGATGCCCGGTGCCTCCAAGCGAACGCCAAAGCCCCGAAATATTCCCGTCTGCATAATTAGCTCCCAAAATCAGTTGCGACATCCACAAATTCTAGAGCATTTCATTCTGCAGTGCTCCAATATTCAGAATTAGAGAAATTTTTCAATCACTTAGTATCGCTTCGCGATTCTCATTATTTTGCGATTTCTCTAGCCGCCTTGGCCGGATCTTCCCACCAGGTTTCGAGGCGATAGCCATAGAGGGGCGTCGTGGCGGGGCGCCCAAAGCGGTCCCACAGGGCAACCCGATCGGCATTGAGGTGGAACAGGGGGATGACATAGTGGCCCCATTGCAGCACCCGGTCCATGGCACGCACCGCGGTAACCAGGCTGGCGCGGTCCGGGGCATCGGAAATTTTCCGCACCAGATCATCGATGGCGGGCACCTGGATGCCCGGATAGTTGCGGCTGCCCTCCCTCTTAGCGGCCTCCGTACCCCAATAGAACGCCTGCTCGTTGCCCGGCGAGAGGGAGGGGTCCCACAGGTTAATCATCGCGTCGAAATCATAGGTATTTTTACGTTGCTGATATTGCGCCGTATCCACCGTGCGGACCGATACCTCGATACCAAGCTTGGCCAAATTGCGGGTCAGGTGCAGGGCGAGTTTTTCGTTGCCGCGCCGGACCAGCATGATCTCGAAGCGGAAGGGTTCGCCGCCGTTATCATGGACCAATTGCAAGTCATTGATATGCCAGCCGGCCTGGGCCAACAGCTCCCGTGCCGCCCGCAGGTTACCCCGCAGGCGGCCGCTGCCGTCGGCGCTGGGCGGCGCGTATGATTTTCTGAAGACCGCCCCCGGCAGGCTGTCGCGATAGGGCGTCAGCAAGGCCAGCTCAGCCGCCGAAGGTAGGCCCGTGGCGGCAAGCTCCGAGTTCTCGAAATAGCTGCGGGTGCGCCGATAGGCGCCATGATAGAGATTTTTGTTCAACCAGTTAAAGTCCAGGGCATGGGCCATGGCAGCCCGGACTTTGGGGTCATGGAAGATGGGACGCCTGGTATTCAGGGCAACCGCGTACATGCCCGCAGGACGGCCATGTCCAAATTCAAGCAACCGGACCGCACCGTCGCGGCGCGCCGGGAAGTCGTAGGCCTGGGCCCAAAGCGTCGGGTCTCCTTCCGCCCTTAGGTCCACCTTACCCGCCTTGAACGCCTCCAGCATGGCGCTGTCGTCGCGGTAATAGTCATAACGGACGATATCGAAATTGTACTGGCCCCGTTGGCTGAGTAAATTTTCCGCCCAATGGTCCTTGATCCGGCGATATTGGATGGAGCGGCCGGGATCAATTTTATCCACCACATAGGGGCCGCTGCCCATCACGGGCGTCAAGGAAACCCGGTTGAACTCTCTACCCTGGAA
>CAUZBE010000460.1:0-3124 GCA_963577885.1 Alphaproteobacteria bacterium | reverse complement strand
AACGGGTGATATCAGGTGCAGCCGAGGTAACCATTGTACGCCGTTCCCTCTTGTTCGCCATGGGTCGGGCTGACGCGGATTGGTGTGGGTGTTTGCTGAGCTCGGGGCTTGGACTGGGTTTGCCTCAAAGACTCCCCCTAGCAAACATTCCGACCTAGACTTCGTTTTATGAGAACCGTCGGGCCATGGCTACCGTTGCCCTGGCGGCGTGACAAGACGGCCGTGAAAATCCTGTATAAGGGGCCTCGTATATCCACCACTAAAAGAGGAATTACAGCTAGATGGACCGGCGCATCGAACTTGAAGGGGCGACGAACTTTCGCGACCTGGGCGGCTACCACACGGCGGCGGGCGAAAGCGTGAAATGGCGGACTATTTTTCGCTCCGACACCCTGTCCGGGCTGACCGATGGCGATATGGCGGCGGTGTGCGGATTGGGCGTGAACACGGCGGTGGATCTGCGCTATGGCGATGAGAGGGAGGCTGAACCCTCGCGCTTTCTTGGCCATGACCAGGTCGAGGTGCTGGCCTTGGGGCTGGCGGCTCGGCCCGGCGCCTCGTTCCTGGATTCGTTCGCGGCCACCCCCGCCGCCGCATACGAGGCGCGCGCCTATCTGATGGAGAATTACCGGAACTACCCGTTCCTCTATGCCAAAGGCTACGGCACCTTGCTGCGCCGTCTGGCCGGGGGAGACCGGGTTGTCGTGCACTGCACCGCCGGCAAGGACCGTGCCGGCACCGCCGCCGCCCTGGTCCTGGCGGCCCTGGGCGTGCCGCGGGAGACCATATTCGAGGATTATCTGCTGACCAACCGCTATTGGGACCGCGCCGGCCGGGAACCGCAGGGCATGGATCCGGCAACTGTCGCAAACATCTTTTCCGCCCGTGAAGAATACCTGGATGCGGCCTTTGCCGCCATAAACGGCCGCTGTGGGAGCATTGAGGCCTATCTGCGGGACATCCTGGAGCTCGACGCGCCGACCCTAGGCTCGCTACGCGCCGCCTGCCTGGATCGACCGCATAGTCCTGTGCCGGGCCCCATTTAGATACCTTCCAGAACCACCATGTGCTTGATGGTGCTGAGGGACTCCCTGAGTTCTTTCCATGGCTTGTAATCAGGGTCGGCCATGAAGGCGTCATAGGCCTCCCGGGATGGGAACTTTATCATGACGACCCGCTCTGGCTGCCAATCGCCTGCGATGACGTCAACCGCGCCGCCCCGGCACAGATAGTCTCCGCCATGGCGATACACGTATTCAGGCGCTGCGGCCTTGTATGTTGCATAGGTAGCGGCATTATTGGGCTCGGTATCGTGAACCTCGGCATCCAGGATCATGTAAACCGGCATCTTACGTAGCCTCCCTTGTTTCCGAATGGCGTATTTTGCCGGAACAGCCGGTCGCCGCTCTATTCGGCCGCGGCGGCGGCGCCTTTTGCAGCGTCTAGACGGGCGATCATTTCATCCACCGGAATGACGTTGGCAAAGGCCAGGCCCACGGTGGTATTAACGGCCTGCTTGATCTCCTTGACGCTCAAGTTGCCGACCGGAAAGGTTTCGGTTCCATCTTCCATGAAAAACACGTGATAGTCCCGCATCCCGGCCTCCCGCGCCGTGGTTTCGCAGCAAATATTGGTGCAGATGCCAGAGATGATGACCGTATCGATGCCGTTGGAACGCAGCACCAGGTCCAGGTCGGTGCCGGTAAACGAGCCATAGCGCGGCTTTTTCAGAATGATGTCTTTCGGCCCAACCTCGATGGCGGGATGCAGCTCTGACGTTTCCCGGCCATCCATGATATAGCCCTCGCGCACCGCCTCAAACAGTTCGCCCATGGTGCCGAGATTACTGCCGTCGGGCCGGGTGACGTGGCGGGTGTGGATCACCATGACGCCTGCCGCGCGGCAGGCGGCTGCCAGTTTGTTGACCACGGGCACCAGTTTCAGGCCGTCGGGCGCCGACAGCGGTGTGCCCTCGACGAAAGCAACCTGCATGTCGATGTTGATTAAGGCCATGCGCCGAGGATGTACCGGCCACTGCGGTATCGTCATGATCCAATGCATCTCCTGTTATTTATAACCCACCGAATGATAATGCAGCGGGTCACCCCCGGCAACCTGGCGCAGTCGCACATTGCCCCGTATAGCCGTTAAATTGGACGCATTACTTTTGTGTATGAAACCCGGCGCCCGGGGCGGAAACAGTACCAACCAAGCTTCTAAGAAATCGGGCTTCAAAATTTAAACCAGAGTAACCAGTTCTTAAAAATGCCCGGTGCCTAATTAGTCATAGCCAGCAACTTATCTGGCGCGGATGACAAAGGGCTTTCAATGACGGTGACACCCTTCCCAGCAGCCTATGATGGCGGCCAGGACCACGGCATTGATCTCTACCACACGCCGGAAGAGGCCACCGATCTCGACATTCTGCCGGTGCTGCATGTGGAACGCCTAGCTCAGCTATTGATCTAGCCGACGACGTCGTGCGATCTGGCTTGCGCCTACCGCCATTTTGCGCCCCTAGACCAGTGTATTATTCCTTTTGGATGCACCAACATCCCATCGGCATACATGATTTCAATAGGTTAGGCTGGATTGGGTCACTGTCAAGCGGCACAAAGTGTCTACCGCATTGTCTACCCCTCTGTGTATTACCTCAAATGCCATTGTAATGGCGGGGTGAGGGCCACTGGGGCTGCCTACGTGGTTATTATCAAGCAGCTACACAAATCAGAGTGTGAGGCCGTTAACCACCATGGATATCTGTTGGTGTGGGCGGTAGCTAAACACCCCCTAACGTGGCCTTTAGCGGCCCTGTAAGCCTCACTGAGGGCGCATCACGAACAGTGGCACAGTATTTTTTCCACCCGGTATTTTTAATGAGTTCGGGCCAAGGTCTTGATCCTTGGTAGGCTGCCACCAAAGCTGATTTGCAATACCGTCGTCTACCACTTGAATTTTCTTGAACTGGACAAGCTGGCCGCATTCGCCATCGTCAATGGCTTCGATGAATTGTCTCTGCAACGTTTCATGGAACTATCCGAAGTGCCCGGCGTACAGAACGATTTCATGGATAACCCCACGCTTTGTCCATACAGCCCATTTTTGCGCTGGGTCCGGAAGATGG
>CAUZBE010000459.1:0-3124 GCA_963577885.1 Alphaproteobacteria bacterium | reverse complement strand
GGCTATTTTGTGGTCGCGCCACAAACAAACGCAAAATCTAGTATCCATCCTCCCGCTGCCAACCGGCCAACTGGGTCCGCAGGGCGGCTACGAAGGCCAGGGGCTGGTCAAGCATAAGGTGATGATGGGCGGCGGGAATTATTACCAGCGGCGCCTTTGGACCCATCAGGCTGTTGGTGTATTGCGCCATTTTCAGCGTCACGAGGGCGCTGTTGGCGGCGATAAACAAGGCCGCACGGCAGTTTGCCGCTTTTAAATGTGTGTGAAACGGCTCCGCGAAGCGCCGCCCCGCCATGGCGTTAGGATCAAATTTCCAGCTCCAACCGCCGTCCACCTCTTTCACCGAATGGCGGGCGATATACTCGACAATAAAGTCGTTGTCGCAGGGCTGGCGGGGCCGCAGGCGAAAGCGGGCTACGGCCTCCTCAAAATCCGGATAGAGACGGATCGCACCCATGGGATTGGCCCGGCGGCGGCGGCTATCGTCCTGATCGGGCGGGTAAAGGGGCGAATCAGCGATCACCATACCAGCCAGATTATCTCCGTATAGAGAGGCATGGCGCATGGACATAAAGCCGCCGAAGCTGTGGCCGACCAGGAAAGTCCGGCGACCCAGCCCCGCGTCATCGATCACCGCCTGAATCTCCTCGGCCCGCAGCGTGGCATTATATTCCGACCGCATGCCGCTATCCCCCATACCGGAAAGATCCAGCGCCGCGACCCGGTAACCGGCCCGGAAAAATGGCGCGATATGGCTCCACCAATGGGCATGCGCCCCGCCGCCATGGACAAACAACAGGCCACCTGGGTCCGTCACGCCGTCTTCCGGCTGCCACACAAGGTAATGGATCGAACAACTGTCCACCATGACTCGGGCCGATTGGCCCTGCTGGCCGATGGCCCAATTAAACCACTCCGGCGCCGGCGCCCTGACCGTCAATCGATTCTGTTCGTCCGTCATGCTGACCGCTCTTATTGATGACAATTTGCGCCCCTCATAGCACATTTGTGGACAAACCTTGATTAGAGCGTGCTTCAAGTCCAAGAGCAGTTCCGGGCTATTGTGAACTATTTGATGGCGTCCATAAGCCATCAAATAGTTCACAATAGCCCGGAACTGCTCTACATTGGTTGATGGAAGGGGAACGCATTCCGGTGTTGCGCGCGGGCTTCAAACCCGTTGAGGGGCGTTAGACGTGCCTGGTGGGTTCGACTCCCACTCTCTTCCGCCATTTTCCTCCCCTATGGTTAGGATGTGTCCATGAACGAGGCGGCGACCAATTTGAGCATGGACCGCCTGGCCGGCGATACCGACCTTGTGGAATGGTATTACGAACAGGGTTTTTCCGACGGCTTTCCGGTGGTCCCGCCAACGCCTGTAAAACTGGCCGCCATGCTGCGCGCCTTGGGTGGCGAACCTGACCTGGTGGAATGCAAGGTGCCGCCGCGCTGGGGCAGTCTCAGCCGCCAGGTGCTGGCCATTAATATGGTCATGGCGGGCTGTAAACCCGAATATGCCGCCGTGGTCCGCGCCGCCATGCTAGCCCTAACCAATGCTGCCTTTAATCTAAACGGCGTGCAGGCGACCACCCACATGGCCTGTCCTCTGCTGGTCGTCAATGGACCCATGGCAGCACGGATCGGCATGAACGCGGGCTATAATGTGTTCGGCTCCGGCAATCGAGCCAACGCCACCATCGGGCGCGCCGTGCGCATGATCCTCCTGAACGTGGGTGGCGCCTGGCCCGGCGAACTGGATAAGAGCACACTGGGACATCCCGGCAAATATACTTTCTGTATTGCCGAGAACGAAGCGCAAAGCCCGCTCGCGCCCTATCATGTGGAAAAGGGCTTTGACGCCACGGATTCCACCGTTTTCGTCATCGCGGCGGAAGCGCCCCACAGTATCACCAATCATCAGGCCAACGATGCCCGCGGCGTTCTGGATTCCATTGTCTCGGCCATGTCCACCTATGCCCACAACAATGCCGTCTCGTCCGGCCATTGCGCGGTGGTCCTGGGCCTGGAGCATGCCCTCACTATCGCCGGGCAAAGCTGGACCCGCCATGATATCCGGCACTATCTGTGGCACAACGCCCAGGTCCGCTTTGGCGACATCGCCTTCAATCACCGCTATGGTAAGGTTTATAATCGCAGCCTGCCGAAATGGTATGGCCGGGAGCTGGACGATATGAACCCCATCGTCCCTTCGCCCGAAAACATCCATCTGTTCGTGGCCGGCGGTGAAGCGGGGCGTTTTTCGGCCTTCCTGCCCGGCTGGGGCCATATGTCCAGCCCAGTGCTGCAAGGCATCGACGGCGAAACCCCCATCACCGGCCCGGTCTGCGTCGATGGCACCTGTTTCCTTTAGAAGCTAACGGATATAGTGGCCCTGAATTTTAGAATAAGAAGGCAACAGCATGAGCATTAGTAGCGATAATTCCGGCCTGCAGGTCTATGATCCGCGCGGCGTGGTCGAGGCCGAGGCGGTGGCGATCGCGTCCCGTGTGGGGTCACTGGAGGGCCTGCGCCTGGGCGTCCTGGACAACACTAAATGGAACGGCAACCGTCTGTTGCGCGGCGTGACGGAACGGCTGACGGCGGCGCATGACTTTGCCGCCGTCAACCAATACGCCAAGGAAAGTTTTTCTAAGAACGCGCTGCCGGAACTGATCGACAAAATCGTGGCAGAAAACGACATCGTGTTGACCGCCATTGGCGATTGAGGCAGCTGTACGTCGTGCTGTATGCATGACAGCGTTCACCTTGAGACCCGGGGCGTCCCCACCGCCGTTGTCGTCACCTCTGAGTTTCTGCACGAAGCCCATGTGCAACGCGCCGCCCTGGGTATGAACAATCTGGACCCGGTGGTCATCACCCATCCACTCAGCACTCTGACTGACGAGCAGATCGGACAGCGCATTGAGGAAGCTGTCACCCGGGCTCGTCAGGTCTGGCTGGGCATCGCATAAGATTCGGGTTCTTCACCGTATAGGTAAAGAGCCCGCTTTATCTTTTGCCCTATTGCGGGATTTCGAACAGGCCGGCGGCGCCCATGCCAGTGCCGACGCACATGGTCACCACGACGTATTTCGCGCCCCGGCGTTTACCTTCGATCAGCGCG
>CAUZBE010000458.1:0-3126 GCA_963577885.1 Alphaproteobacteria bacterium | reverse complement strand
CGATGAAATTGGTGTAGCCAAAGACATAATCCATGGCCTCGGCCTGGGAGACATGATCGGCGGTCTTGCCGATGATCACCGCCACTTCCGCCTCGCCCTCGAAGACGGAGGCGGGAATGTCGTCCAGCATCATGGTATCGCCGGGCCCGATAATAGCGCTTTGTGATTTGTGAAAGGCGTTGATGGGCGCCGGCGCATCGCGGGTGCCGTCTTCCATATAATTGACCGCCATGCAGTCGATGTTGCGGGGCAGGGGCAGGGGCGGGCGCAGGGTTACGCCGGAAAGGGGCTGGGCGTCTTCGCGCGCCACAACTGCTAACAGCCGCTCACGATAGTCATCGAACCGCGCGATCAGGCCATTAATCAGGGCGCGGTGGTCGATATTCGGGATGTCGCGTAATTCGTCCGTGATATCCACAACCCCGTCGCCCTTCACAATGCCCAGGCGATAATCATCGAAATACAGGAATTTCATGTCAGCCTTCCTTCGGTTGCTGAGCTATTCTAGCCCGATCTGGAGCCGCCATCCAGTTCTTCGCGCCGCATTTCCAGGGTTAGCCAGTCTTCTTCCGCCCTGGACAATTTACCCCTGACAGTGGTCAAGCGGGCCGAGGCGGCATCGAACGCCGACGGGTCGCGGCCATAAAATGCCGGATCGGCCAGGGTTTGTTCAAGATCGCGAACCTCTGCCTGCAGACCCTCCATGCGGCCGGGCAGGGTTTCAAGCGCATGTTTATCCTTGAAGGACAACTTGTGGCCGTTGTTCGATCTGGTCTTGGCGGACGACTTTTGTTTGGCCGCCGCCGCCGAGCCTGCTTCGTGGGAAAGCAGGCCCCGCTGGATCAGCGTGTCGCTGTAGCCGCCAGCGTATTCCAGCCACCGCCCCTCGGCCCCATCACGGCCTTCATAGGTGATGGTCGAGGTGACGACCCGGTCCAGGAAATCCCGGTCATGGCTGACCAGCAATACCGTGCCCGGATAATCCGCTAGCATCTCCTGCAACAGGTCTAGGGTTTCCAGATCCAGATCATTGGTCGGCTCGTCCAGCAGCAACAGATTGGATGGCTTGGCCAGGGCCCGGGCTAGCATCAGGCGGCCCCGCTCGCCCCCCGACAGGGCGGAAACGACGGTGCCGATCTGTTCGGGCTGAAACAGAAAATCCTTCATATAGCTGATCACATGCTTGTTCTGACCGGCCACGCTGACCCGGTCGCCGCTGCCCCCCGTCAGGGCCTCGGACAGGGTGATATTCGGGTCCAGGCTTTCCCGTCGCTGATCCAGGCTGGCGATGGATAGATTGGCGCCCAGTCGGATCATACCCATATCCGGCGCCAGGACACCGGTCAGCATATTCAGCAAAGTGGTCTTGCCGGCGCCGTTCGGCCCGACGATGCCGATCCGGTCGCCGCGCTGGATTCGGGTGGAGAACTCAGCGACAATTATTTTGCCATCATAGGTCTTGCTGATGCCCTTGGCCTCAGCCACCAGTTTGCCCGACAGACCGCTTTCGGTCACGGTCATCTTGACATCACCGGTGGGCCGGCGCCCCTCCCGCCGTTCTTGCCGCATGGCGTGCAGGGCGCCCAGGCGGCGTTGATTGCGCTTGCGCCGGGCCGTGACGCCATAGGTCAGCCAATGCTCCTCCCGTACGATCTTGCGGTCTAGCTTGTGGCGCTCGTCTTCTTCCTGTTGCAAAACATCGTCGCGCCAGGTTTCGAATTCGGCGAAGCCCCGGTTCAATTGCCGGGTCTCGCCCTGGTTCAGCCAGACCGTCGCCCGGGTCAGGTTGGAAAGAAAGCGCCGGTCATGGCTGACCATGACGATGGCGGAACGCAGACCGCGCAATTCCGACTCCAGCCACTCGATGGCCAGCAGATCTAGATGGTTGGTGGGTTCGTCTAACAGAAGAATGTCCGGTTCCGGCGCCAATGCCCGGGCCAGGGCGGCGCGCCGGCTTTCACCGCCAGAGAGATGCCCCGGCGCTTCATCGCCCCGCAGACCAAGCTGTTGCAGCAGATAGGCCGCACGGTGCGTATCATCCCCCGGCGCCAGGCCCGCCAGCACATAGGCCATGACGTCGTCATGGCCCGACAGGTCCGGTTCCTGGGGCAGGTAACGCACCGTGACACCAGGCTGGACAAAGCGTTCGCCGCTATCCGCCTCGATCAGGCCGGCGGCAATCTTCAACAGGGTGGACTTGCCCGACCCGTTGCGCCCCACCAGACAGGGCCTCTCGCCCAGGGTTACGGACAAGGCCGCGCCCTGCAACAGGGGCGCGCCGCCGAAACTGAGGTTAATATCGCGTAAGATAAGTATGGGTGGGGCCATGCGGCACGGTTATAAAGGGCTTTAGCCTCCAGACAAGATACGAAATCGGGAGAGAGCAAATGAAAATCGATGATGTGACCCTGACCCTGTTTGCCTGGGATGACATTCCCGCCACGCGCTATGGCAATCATACCGGCCAGTTCAGTGGCGCCAGCCAGCTTGGACTGTTGACCGTCCGCACGGACGATGGCATCGAAGGCCACGCTTTCCTGGGCTCTGCCTCGTTCAGCGCCGATCAGGACGGCATCGGTCTGATCAAAAATCTCAAGCCGCTGGTCATGGGCGAGGATCCCCTGGACCGGGAAAAACTATACCGCCGGCTGTGGAGCAAGAACCGCTGGTGCTCTCTGCGCGCCATTGGCGCCGTGGACGTTGCGCTATGGGACATTGGCGCTAAGGTCGCGAATATGCCGCTTTATAAGATGCTGGGTGCCTACCGCGACAAGGTGCCTGCCTACGCCTCCTCCGCCGTGCTGTCTGATCCGGCGGCTTATGCGGAACAGGCGCTGCAATTCCGCGATCAGGGCTGGGCCGCCTATAAGATCCACCCGCCCACGCAATGGCGGACCGATATTAAGGTCTGCGAGGCGGTGCGCGCCGCTGTTGGTGATGATTACAAGATCATGTTGGATAGCACCTGGTCGTATAATTACGAAGAGGCGATCAAGGTGGGCCGGGCGATCGAGGGCCTGGGCTTTCATTGGTATGAAGACCCCCTGGCCGATGACGATATGTACAATTGCATTAAGCTGCGGGAGAAGTTGGATATCCCCCTGATGGCCACGGAATATTCACCCG
>CAUZBE010000457.1:0-3145 GCA_963577885.1 Alphaproteobacteria bacterium | reverse complement strand
CGCATCGTCGGCGAAACCATGGATGTCCTGGGGCTGGGCGATCGATGCGGTTGGCCTGCGCGCCAGTGACTTGGAAAAATACCCCCATGAATTTTCCGGCGGCCAGCGGCAGCGAATCGCCATCGCACGGGCCCTGGTCACCGGGCCCAGCCTGATCGTGGCCGATGAACCGGTCTCGGCCCTGGATGTCTCGGTGCAGGCCCAGGTGTTGAACCTGATGCAGGATTTGCAGCGGGATTTCGGCGTCACCAACATGTTTTTCAGCCATGATCTGGGCGTGGTCGACTATGTCTGTGATGAGGTGGCGGTGATGTATCTGGGCCGGGTGGTGGAGCGCGCCAGCCGGGCGCAATTGCTCGCTAAACCACGGCATCTCTACACCCAGGCGCTATTCGAAGCGGTGCCGCGCATTGGCGCGGGGCGGCGCCGGCGAACCGCCCTGCAGGGCAATGTGGGCAGTCAGACCCGGCAGGCCGCGGGCTGTGCCTTCGCCGACCGTTGCCCCAGGGCTGCGCCGCGCTGTTCGGTGGAAATGCCTGAATTACGGAAAATCGACGAAGGACGTATGGCATCTTGCCATTTTGCGTGACAGAATAGGCTGTAGCGAATGACATGAGGCGGGAGATTAAATTCCTGATGACCGAGGTTGTCACATTCGAGCAGGCCCGTCGCCGGCACTACCCCAAGGCCGGCGGCACACACTCCAGGGGAAAAGCCGAATTCTTCAACCGACATGAACTGCGCGATATCTTGCAGTCCTATAGCCATGGCGTCATTGCCGGCGACTGGCTGGATTATGCGGTTGATTGGACCGAGGCCGGCGCCATGTTCGCTATTTACGGCCAGGTCTCAGCGGTGCCCATGTATTCCATCTTCAAACGGTCAAAAAACAGCCGCCGGGGGGACGTCTACCAACTGCTGGGGCGGGGCGGCGTTTTGAAATCTGACCGCACCCTGGAGGCGGTCTTGCGGCTGCTGGACAGCCGGCGCACGGCGCAAATCAAGTCCCATCGCTAAAGGCGCTGGCAGGCTGCTGAAAAATTACAGAATTCTGCTAATTATAGTCATGCCCGGGCAGGCAGGCATCCAGATGCAGTAGTAATTATCTCTGTTTTACGGTTACGTTGACAGTTCACTTAACTGGCAAGGCAGCTCATGGGCGGACCGTGTTAGCCTGCAGGTCCGGCGTCAATTGAATGCACTGTCACCGTAATTCCCTGTCACCCTAATTCCAATTTTAGTCAGCAAGCAATTCAGCTGTTCCGCTAGGGGTTAAACTGAGACCAAAAATTTGCCCCTATGTAGCGACAGCTTACAATGTGTGAGCGGACATTCCCTCTAGGTCAAGGTTGACCTAAATAGTCACGCTTGCCTATTTCAACTCCGTTATGTCGCAAGATATTGTAGGTTGTGGTCACATGAAAATACACATTGGGCATGGCATGCCCTAACAGGAATTGCATGCCGGTATAGCGAGTTTCCTTGTCGCCTCGTTTGGTGACAATCTCCTTGTCTTCAGTACCGTCTATCTGGGCCGACGTGAAGCCTTGTATGAAAGCGATGGCTTTCGCTATGCGTGCTTTTAGTTCCTCAATTGTCCGCTCGTTGTCTTCGTCGGCGGGGATTTCGACCCCAGCCAACCGGGCTACAACGCCTTTGGCCGTATCGCATGCAATTTGAACCTGACGGCTCATGCTAAACATGTCAGGGAAAAGGCGAAAATCTGTGAGCGCAGCTGCATCCAGCTTTTTGGCCACTACATGCGCCTGTGCTTTGTCTAGAATTCTATCAAGATTGCCGAGCGAATTTACTAGTCGTGGCACGCTGGCTTGGTACATGGAGATAGTCATTTTACAGCTTTCATTTGGAGGAGTGAGCGCTAGCTTTACCATCGAGCAAATGAGCTTACAACATCTGTAGTTGAGGCTATGGACGGCTCCCACCCGCCTGCACGTCTGTTGGGGCAATTACGAGGGCCCACATACCTTTGATGTACCATTGAAGCGATTTGGCCGACCCTCGCCATGAACTCTAATACCGTTTTGAGAGCTTCGAGCTGCCTGATGGCGGCCTGTTGCTGGCCGGCGTGATTGACACCACCACCAACTATGTGGTGCATCCCTGCACCGTAGCTTCAAATGGGGTAGTCTGTGCAGGACACCGTTTGCTTTTGGATAGGTATTGAGATGAGCCATTTCTGGACCCCGGAACAACATCAGATCAGGGACAGCGTGACCCGGCTGTGCCAGCGCTTCGATGACCAATATTGGCTGGACCGGGATACCGACGGCGTCTTCCCGGAGGATTTCTGCCGGGCCCTGGCCGATGACGGCTGGATGGGCATCGCCATGCCGGAAGAATACGGCGGCAGTGGCCTGGGCATTACCGAGGCCGCCGTCATGGTCCAGGCAATCACCGAGGCCGGGGCCGGCAACGCCGGCTTCGCAGCCATCGCCATCGGTATGTTCGGCCTGAACCCGGTGGTGGTGTTCGGCACCGAGGAACAAAAACAACGCTGGCTGCCGCCCATTATTCGCCGCGACGACATCGCATGTTTCGCGGTAACGGAGCCCAATACTGGGCTGGACACCACGCGCCTGACAACCCGGGCCGTGGACCAGGGCGACCATTACCTGGTCAAGGGCGAGAAGATCTGGACCTCCACCGCGCTGCAATCCAACAAGATGCTGTTGATCGCGCGCACCAAGGACCTGTCGGAAACCAAGAAACCCATCGACGGGCTGTCGTTGTTCTATACGGACCTAGACCGGGACTATGTCGAGATACGGCCAATCGAGAAAATGGGCCGCAAAAGCGTCGATTCCAACCAGGTCTTTATCGATGGCCTGCGCATTCCGAAAGGCGACCTGATTGGCGAGGAAGGCAAGGGCTTCCGCTATCTACTGCATGGCCTGAACGCCGAAAGGGTCTTGATCTCGGCCTCCATGGTGGGGCTGGGCCGCTGCGCCTTGCGGCACGCCGCCGACTATGCCCGCGAGAGGGTGGTGTTTGGCCGCCCCATTGGCATGAACCAGGCCATCCAGCATCCCCTAGCCGTGTCCTGGGCGGAATTGGAGGCGGCCAATCTGATGGCCTTTCAGGCCGCCAATCTTTACGACGCGGGCCAGGATTGCGGCAAGGAAGC
>CAUZBE010000456.1:0-3155 GCA_963577885.1 Alphaproteobacteria bacterium | reverse complement strand
CGGTGTGGGTTGGATGAATTCGATGAGTTCCCAGGGAGGAATCGCGGCATGAAATTCGTAAAAGCCTCAACATTCGCCATTCTCGCAGGTGCGCTGGTGACAGCCGGCCTGGCCGGATCGGCCAACGCCCAGTTTTTCAAGGGCAAGCGCGTCAATATCATCATCAATTACTCTGCCGGCGGCAACACAGACATCCAGGGCCGCATGGTGATGCGTCACATGAAAAAGTACATTCCCGGCAATCCGCGCCTTGTGTTTCGCCATGTTTCCGGAGCCGGTGGCGTGGTTGGCGCGAACTTCCTGGGCGAAGCCGGAAAAACAAACGGCAGCATGATGGGCGTGTTCACGATCCCGATCATGGCCCAAGTCATGAAGGCGCCCGAACTGAGGATAAATTTGGCTGATTTTCATTATGTCGGCGCAATCGGTCAGCAGACCATTTCACATATCCGTAAAGACGCCATTCCAGGCAAATCCATCAAGAACTGGAAAGACATAATCAACACCAAACATCCCATCCGAACCGGTGGACACGGGCCGGCCAGCAGCAAGGATTTGCGCACACGTATGTTCTTTGAAGCGCTGGATATCCCGAACAAACACGTTACTGGTTACAAATCCGGCGGTAAGATCCGCGCCGCGATCCTGAAAAACGAGCTGGATATGACGGCTGACTCTTTGGCCGGTTATTATGGTAGGGTGGTCGCGCAGCTGATCAAACCGGGGATCTCCGTTCCGATCTGGCATGTTGGAACGCCTGGTCCAGGCGATAGCATTTTGCATTCGCCGTCCGTCCCGAAGTCCATCCCGGCCTTCCAGGCAATTTATGAAGCCAAGTTTGGCAAGGGCAAGCGGCCCCCCAGGCTGCTCTGGAATGCGATCCGGACTATTGCGGCCACCCGCGAAATGTTGCGGATTTTGGTTTTCAGAAAAGGAACCAACCCCAAGGCCGTGAAAATTATGCGGCGGGCTTGGGCAAAGACCATAAAGGACAAGGGCTTTCTCAAAGAGTACGAGAAGGTCAACGGCAGCATCTTTATCGGCAAGACCGGGCCCGAAGCACAGAAAGAAATCGATAACATAGTGACGGTGGCGCCGGATCTGCAGAAGTGGCTTCTCGATTACGCAAACGCGGCCAGACACTGATCGAATACGCCGTGCTAACCTGAAACGGAGGCGTCCAACTGGACGCCTCCAATTTTTGCGTATGTATTTTGCGTATGTATAGAGGGTAGGCCGCCATGACTTATATGGAAGCGGTGCTTGATGGGCTCCGACTGGTCCTGCTTTGGCCAGCACCGGGTTACATGATGCTCGGTGTCGCGATCGGCATGTTCTTCGGTGCCGTTCCCGGTCTCGGCGGTCTCGTCGGCATGGCAATTATCCTACCCTTCACCTTCGGCATGGAACCCAATGTCGCGTTCGCCTTCATATTGGGCATGTACGCGGTAACCACGACCGCGGATACACTTTCCTCTGTCCTGCTGGGCATACCAGGGACCGCCGCGTCCCAGGCTACCATCCTCGATGGATATCCGATGGCCCAACGCGGCGAAGCGGCGCGGGCCTTGGGCGCCGCCTATACCGTTTCGATGTTTGGCGGCGTCATAGGTGCCATATTTCTTGCCATCTCGATTCCGGTTATCCGCCCAATCATTTTATCGTTTTCCGAACCGGAGCTTTTTGCGCTCGCCGTACTCGGCCTGACGATGGTCGCCTCGCTGAGCGGCCGGTCAATCTTCAAGGGAACGGCTGCCGCCTGTTTCGGCCTGATGCTGGCGACGGTTGGGTTTGCCGAATTTGGCGGCGTACGCCGCTATTGGTTCGAACAGAATTTTCTCTTGGAAGGGCTGCCGCTTGTGCCATATGTACTCGGCCTTTTCGCAATTCCGGAAGTGCTTGAGCTCGCGGTGCGCAACACTTCCATTTCACGAGTTCAACCCGAAGAAATTGAAACCGGCGGCATCGTCAACGGCATGAAGGATGCCGCAAAACACTGGTGGCTTGGCATTCGTTGCACTTTCATCGGTGTTTATGTCGGCATGCTACCCGGACTTGGTGGATCGATTGTCGATTGGGTCGCCTATGGTCATGCCGCGCAGAGCGAAAAAAACAATGAAAACTTCGGTAAGGGCGATGTAAGGGGTGTTATAGCTCCTGAAGCCGCCAACAACGCCATGAAAGGTGGCGCGCTGCTGCCTACAATTGCCTTTGCCATTCCTGGCAGCGCATCAATGGCTATCCTGTTAAGTGCCTTCTTCATCCAGGGCCTCGAACCCGGGCCTCAGATGCTGACGGATAAGCTGAATATCACCTTCACTTTGGTCTGGACCCTGGTGATTGCCAACGTCGCGGGCGCCGTGATCCTTCTCCTGTGGGGCAGCCAGGCATCAAAAATCACCTATTTGCAGGGCCACATCATCGTGCCGGCGATCATGCTTGTCGTCTTCATGGGTGCCTGGGTCGGAAACGGTACGCTCGGCAACTGGATCGTCCTGCTGGCTTTCGGGATCATCGGCTATTTGATGAAACTGGGCGGTTGGCCACGGCCGCCCATAGTGCTCGGATTTGTGCTCGGGAAGATCATGGAAGAGTCCCAGAACCTGGCCATGCAAGTTCACGGCTGGGGATCCTTCACCAGGCCGATTGTTATGGGGATTATTGTCCTGGTGATTGTCACCCTTATTCACTCTGTCCGGAAACAGAATAAGAAAAAAAAGGAGAAACCCGTCGCCAAATCGATAGAGTCTGCGGAGCCCGCAATGATCACTGAAGAGGGCGGCAAAGATTGCCCGCCGGCATCATGGCCAATTTCGGCATTATTGATCGTCCTATTCATCTATTGCTTTATCGAAGCGACGGCGTGGACATTCTCCTCAAAGTTATTTCCACAGACCGTTGCAATCATAGGCGGTTTCCTGGCGATTGGCGCCCTGTTCTTAGACGTCAAAGGGCTGTCAGCCCTACGTGCGGGCACGGCGGCGCCAGGCGTTGTCGGGATCGACAAACCCTATGTCCTGAAAAGCCTGTATTACCTTTCATGGTTGATCGGCATTTTCGTTCTAACTATGGCTATTGGCCAGTTCCCCACCCTTGTTCTCTTCGTCATTCTTTATCTGAAATTCTGGGGGAACTATGGCTGGAAACTTATTCTG
>CAUZBE010000455.1:0-3158 GCA_963577885.1 Alphaproteobacteria bacterium | reverse complement strand
TCCTGGCAAAGCCGTACAGGTTCATATTCATACCGATCTCGCCCGCCCCCCCCAGGGGCAGGAAGATCAGCTCGTCTTCAGCGAACTCGGCCACGGACACTAACAACTCCCATTCTACTATACCCCCCGGCTGCGCCGATAAATTTCCCGCAATCCCCGCATGGTGATGTCCGGTACATTGGCATCTATCACATCCGTGGCCCCTTCAAACACCGGCGCCAGACCGCCCGTCGAAAGAACTTTCATGGGCTTACCGAATTCGTCCCGTATACGCGTCACGATACCTTCTATCAGACCCACATAGCCCCAGAAGACGCCAGAATGCATACAGGCGACCGTATCCGTGCCGATAATCTTTTCCGGCCGCACTACGATGATACGCGGCAACAGAGCGGTCGCGTTATGCAGCGCTTCCAGACTGAGATTAATTCCCGCCGCGATGACCCCGCCCCTATAATCCCCAACTTCATCGACCACGTCGAAGGTGGTCGCGGTGCCGAAATCTACAACGACGGCCGGTTGCTTGGGGAATAGTATGCCAGCGCCCACCGTATTGCAGATACGGTCCGCGCCAACCGGGGGGGTGGCGCGGACCTGGATACCGTAATTAGCCTCCGCCTCGCCCAGAACCAACGGCTCCGAATTGAAATAATGACTGCACAGTCGGCGCATGTTAAACAACGCTTGGGGCACTACAGTCGCTATAACCGTGTCGGTAATGGATTTGTGGTCTATGCCATTCAACGCAAACAACTGCAGCAGCCAGACCGCATGTTCGTCCGCCGTGCGCGCGGCCGAGGTATGCTGGCGCCACTCGCCAGCTACATCATCGCCATCGAACAGCACGAATTTGACGTTGGTATTATCGGCGGAGATCGCTAACAGCATAACGGTGGCCCCTACATTCGTGGCAGGAAAACTTCGCCGGCGGTGATGGAACGCAAGGTGGCGTCGGACAGTTCGACAATCAGGCTACCACTACTGTCTAAATCTCGGAAGGTGCCGGAAAATTCTTCATTGGGCAGGCGTATCCGCACCGGCCCGTCCAGGCTGGCCGCACGCTCCAGCCAGGCATGGCGCAGGGGGGCGAATCCCGCCTCGTTCCAGATATCGAGCCAATGCCGCAACAGGGGCGCCAGGACGGCGAGTAACGAAAAGGCGGTGCATTTAATCGCGCCAAGGGCGTGCAGCGAGGTGGCGGCCTGGCCCACATCGTTGGGGTGATGGGCTACATTGACACCCATCCCCAGGACCAGCCAGTCAACGCCGCCGCCAGCCTGGGCCGACGATTCTAGCAGAATGCCGGATATTTTAGCGCCATCGACCAGGACATCGTTGGGCCATTTTAACTTCGGTGTCAGATCCGGCGTGATTTTGACCAGCGCTGCGGCCAGGGCGACCGCCGCCAGGAAAGAAATCTGCGCCACGGCGGCGGCATTGCCCGCAGGTCGTAACAACAGCGACATATAAAGGTTGCCTGGTTTGGAGGTCCATTGCCGACCACCCCTACCCCGCCCGGCCCGCTGTTCCCGCGCCACGACCAAGATGCCTTCGGGGGCCCCCATTCGGGCCCGTTTTTTTACCTCATCGTTGGTGGAGGTAACGCTGTCGAAATAGATCGGGCGGAAAAAGGCCGGCAGTTTGGGTTTCTGGACGCCGGGATAGTCGCTCACGGTATCAGGGCGGCGGCTGCAATTTGGGCCGAGGCAATGAAGGGTGCGGTATAAAATGCGAAGAACGTCACAAAGACACCGCACACGCCGATAATTGCGCGCAGCTCCACACTCATGGGACTTTCAAACGGTTCGCCTGGTTCGTCGAAATACATCACCTTGATAATCCGTAGGTAATAGAAGGCGCCTACCACGCTGGCCAGCACCCCAATGACGGCGAGAGTGTAGAGTTCAGCATTCACGGCGGCGATGAATATATAAAATTTGCCAAAGAATCCCCCCAGTGGCGGAATTCCGGCCATGGAGAACATGAAAACTGCCAGCGCCAGCGCCATCAAGGGGTTGCGCTTAGACAGCCCGGCCAGATCAGATATCCCTTCGACCATGCCGCTCCGGCGCCGCATACTCAAGATGCAGGCAAAGGTCCCCACGTTCATGGCCATATAGATGACCAGATAGACCAGCACACCGCGCACCCCTTCGGCGCTGCCGGCGGCCAGGCCGATCAGGGCATAGCCCACATGCCCGATCGAGGAATAGGCCATCAGGCGCTTGATATTGTCCTGCCAGATGGCGGCAAAGGCGCCCAACAACATGGAGGCAACGGAGATCACAACGATAATTTGCTGCCAATCGTCGCTAATCGCCAGAAAAGGTACGATCAAGGCCCGCATGAACAGGGCCAGCCCGGCGATTTTTGGTGCCACGGCAAAGAACGCGGTCACCGGCGTCGGCGCCCCTTCATAGACATCCGGCGTCCACATATGGAACGGCACTGCCGAGACTTTGAACGCTAGGCCGGCGCACAGGAAGACGATACCCACGATCAGGCCGATACCGGCGTGTTCCTGGCCCTGAATGGCTGCGGCGATGGCCGTGAACCCGGTCGCCCCGGTAAAGCCATAGATTAGGGAGCAGCCGTACAGCAACATGCCTGAGGATAAAGCGCCCAGGACAAAATATTTCAAACCCGCCTCGGTCGAACGCAAACTGTCCCGTTGGAACGAGGCGATGACATACAGTGCCAGGCTTTGCAGTTCTATGCCCATGTAAAGGGCGATCAGATCGTTGGCCGAGACCATCATCATCATGCCGAGGGTCGCCAGGATGAACAGCACCGGAAATTCGAACCGCTCCATCCCTTCGTCCCGGATAAAACCCATGGACATGATCAATCCGGCGGCCGACCCGATCAACACCAGGATTTTGATGAAGGCGGTAAAGCTGTCGGCGACGTACATACCGGCGAAACTGGAGCTACTTTCCGCCGGGGCCTTGAAGACTAACAGCGAGGTGATGGCAAAGGACGCCACGGCCAGCCAACACAACAGCCGGGTGGACTGATTGCCTCTGAAAACGCCGAGCATCAAAAGCACCATAGCCGCCAGGGCCAGGAAAATTTCTGGCGCCGCCAGGGCGTAATCATGTGCGTTGGCCATGCCCGCTATTCCCTATTTCGCCGCCAGCAGAGCCAAGCCAGAACTC
>CAUZBE010000454.1:0-3162 GCA_963577885.1 Alphaproteobacteria bacterium | reverse complement strand
GTCGACTATCACATCGTCGTCCACATGAATGCCGACGACCTGGCCGATGACGGTGGTATTGGGCACGCCGGTCCGCGTTGGCGGCATATCGATGATTTGCAACACCTTGCATTCCAGGGCAATGGGCGAATTCCCCACCCGTGGCGGTTTGACCTGTTCGCACGGCATGGCGTCCAGACCAGCGGCGGCCATTTCATCGACGCTGGATGGCACGTGGGCCGAGGTGTGGTTCATGGGTTCCAGCAAATAAAGGGTACACATGTTGAAGACAAACTCGCCGGTCAGCCGCACGTTGGTCAGAGAATCCTTCGGCTCCGTCGTGCCGGTCTTGTAGCCATTCGGGCAATACATCACACAGGGTGGATCGCCGCAAAGCGCGTTGAAAAAGCTGAACGGCGCCAGGTTGATCACGTCGTCAGGGCTGATTGTCGAAATCCAACCTATGGGCCGGGGCACGACCAAGGCATTATAAACCGAGTGCTTGAATGGCGGCGGCCGCATACCGTCCTTGGGATCAAAATACATATTTAGGATATTCCTTTAGGTCAATTAAATGGGGTCCCAGGCATAATATTCGCCGCTGCCTTCCAGACCGTAAAGATCGTGACGTAAGGCTGGCTCCAATGTTGCGGCCAGATCCTCCGGCGTCCAGCCATCGCCTTTGTGCAAGGTACGGATCGGCCGGGGCTGGCTCATCAGATAAATCTCGTTGCCGCGGACGCCAAAGATATTGCCGGTCACATCCTTCGCTGCCTCGCTGACCAGATAGGTTGCCACCGGGGCGACATGTTCGGCGGAGGCATTCTGGCGAAACTTCTCAAACGACGCCGCCATTTCATCGGATGTAACCGGGATCGCCTCGATCATCCGGGTCCAGGCAAAGGGAGAGATACAGTTAGAACGGACGTTGAAGCGAGCGCCTTCCATGGCGATGACCCGCGATAAACCCACTATACCCATTTTTGCGGCGGCATAGTTGGCTTGGCCGACATTGCCTACCAGGCCGGAGGTAGAGGTGAAATGCACGAAGGCGCCGGATTCCTGGGTGCGAAAATACTCCATGGCCGCCCGCGAGACATTGTAGGTGCCGTTCAGATGCACATCGATGACGGCTTTCCATTCCTCGGGCGCCATCTTGTGAAAATAAGCATCGCGCAGAATACCGGCCACGTTGACCACCGCATCGATCTTGCCAAAGCTGTCGATAGCAGTCTGCACCATTGCGGCAGCACCTGCCGCCTCGGCCACCGATACCTCGTTTGCCGCGGCCGAGCCACCCTTCGCCTTGATCTCGGCGACCACTTCATCCGCCGGTGTCTGGTCCGTCGCTTCGCCATGCAGCCCGCCGCCAAAATCGTTGACCACCACCTGCGCGCCCGCCGCCGCCAAGTTGATCGCCACGGCGCGGCCAATACCGCGTCCCGCGCCCGTTACCAGCGCGACCTTGCCATCCATCAAACCCATTTTTCGTCCTCCGCTTTGTTGCCGTTTGTTTCAGATGCCGACGCTAGCATTGTCCTGTCGCCCCTGCTATAGCAAGCAGCATGGCAAGCTGTAATTGGCCCTAAAATGTCGAACTTTGAGCGAGGACGACGACGTTTGAACCGACGCCACAATTATTTTGCGGGCGCCGGCGCGGAATGCTGTATGTAGGCCCGGCTCAACTAGGGTCCGGCGGCGGCTTTCCGGACGCGGCGCCAACCGACCACGAAACGCGCCTTTGAGCGCGACGCCAATCTGGAAACTCAAAGTGTATCAAATCGCCTTCGAACAACCCGGTGACGAGCCCGGAATCGAAAAACTTCTGGATCAATCCTTCGGCCCCGCGCGGCGGCAGCGGGCCGCCTATCGCCTGCGCAAATATGTGCCGGCCGTGCCCGAATTATGCTTTGTCCTGCGCGGGGCGCGGCTGTTATGTGCTACTATACGTTACTGGCCCATCCTGATCGGCGGCGCCCACCCGGCCCTGTTGTTGGGGCCCTTGGCCGTGGGCCAGGCTTGGCGCGGCCGCAGCCTGGGCAAAACCTTGATCCGGCACAGCCTGGCACGGGCGAAGATCTTGGGTCACAGTGGCGTTCTTTTGATCGGCGACGCGGATTATTACCGCCCGTTCGGTTTTTCCACCGACCTGACCCGCAATCTTGTCCTGCCCGCTCCGGTCGTGCCTGGCCGCTTTCAGGGCTGCGAACTGGTGCCCGGCGCCCTGGCCGGCCTGGCAGGCCCGGTCGCCCCGGCAATAATATCGACTTGCGCTGATAGAGATCCATAGTGTACTTGTTCAAAATGTGGGCCGGGGCATGCGGCGATGCGATTGCTGGACGGCCGAGCCATGATCGATTAAACGACCTTTCTGACTTCCGTCAGAAAACTCCCTACTTCGCTGCCTTCTTTTACCCTGCCTATTATTTATGGCCTCAAAGGTCATTACCCACCCATTTCCATACAATTTTTCTCATCTTTAGATTGGGAATAGTTTAGCATTTTAAAAGGGGGGGCTAAAATTCGAAAGCTGCCTTTTATTCCGGTCATATTTCTAACCGTAATAGTTGGTAACGCGGTAGTGTGTTCTGAAAATAGTAAGGTAGAACTATTATGTAATGGTAAGGTATCCGAGTATAAAGATAATAGGAATATATTGATTTGTGTTGTAGAGTAGGGTTCAAATATCATAATTAATTTTGATGCTAATATCGTAAATAGAACAGGTATTGTTAGTGGAATTTATTTCATAAACCAGTTAACGAATAAAAAAATAATTCAACGTGGCGCCTCAAAGAAACTAAAAATATGGGGAAAATTAATCTATGTATTGGGTCGATATATGAGTGCGGCAGAGCAGAACTTGGATAATGTGTGCGAGGATATATTCCCATAGAAGGCAAGGGTTGCATTCATTACAGGGAAGTCCTTGCAGGTCCATTCCAGGCTTAAGGGGCGCGGATTATTTAGGGTACGATACAGAGAAATAAAACCTAGTGATGTTGTTAAAAAAGGATTACTTTTTTCAGGAAGATAGAGGGCATACAATATGGTGGATTTAGGCGGCGTTGTCGGGCTAGGAAGGTGACCATTTGATAAAACTATCCACCTTTGAAGATAAAGTTTGGACTGTGATCTGCACCGGATGTTTACTCTATGTACTTTTCAGTACAGAGGATTATT
>CAUZBE010000453.1:0-3164 GCA_963577885.1 Alphaproteobacteria bacterium | reverse complement strand
TGACCTTCAGCATTGAGGTCGGCTACTACATTCAGGGCATCATGGGGTTTTTGTGCGAGGACACGGTGGTAGTGACCGAGGATGGCGTGCGGCGCCTAACCTCCCATTCAAAATCTCTTGATTTCGAAGCCTTCATTGCCTGACGGGCGATGGAGCGGCTACATTTCCGGGCAAGATTAGACAAATAATTCAGGGAGAAACGGGCCATGTCACGCTGGAGCAACCGCCGTCAACGTTTTCGCGAAATTTTGGAGACGCAGCATTGCGTCTATCCGGCCTCGGTCTACGATCCGATCTCCGCCCGTATTGCCGAACATCTTGGCTATGAAATGGGCATGTATGCCGGATCCCTGGCATCACTGGCGGTGCTGGCGGCGCCCGATCTGATCCTGTTGACCATGACGGAGTTTGCCGAACAGGCGCACCGGATCGGCCGGGCATCGGAACTGCCGCTGTTCGCCGATGCGGATCATGGCTATGGCAATGCCCTCAACGTCAAGCGCACGGTGGAGGAATTGGAGGCTGCGGGCTTGGCCGGCTTGGCGATCGAGGATACCAACCTGCCCCAACCGTTCGGCAGCGGCGGCAAGGCGTCCCTGTTGTCCATTGAGGAAGGCGTGGGCAAGATGCAAGCTGCTTTGGCCGGGCGTTCCGACCCAAACCTGGTCATCGCCGGGCGCACCAGCGCGGCGCAACTGACATCTATCGAGGATGCCATCGCGCGGTGTAAGGCCTATGTCGCGGCCGGCGTGGATGCCATCTTCCTGGTTGGCGTACCGACGCGCGAGGCGTTAGAAACCATTGCCGGGGAAATTTCGGTGCCGCTGCTATTGGGCGGCGGGGCCAAGGACATGCGCGATCCGCCCTGGCTGGCGGCCCAGGGCGCGCGTTTCCTGTTGCGCGGCCATGATAGTTTCACCGCATCCGTGCAGGCGATCCACGACACCATGAAAGCGCTGCGCGATGGTATAGCGCCTGAAGATATCACCGGGACAGCCTCGGGCGATCTGATGCGGGCGGTAACCCAGGGCGAGGATTATGCCCGCCAGGGCAAAGATTGGCTCTGAGCCGGTTTGCCGCTCGTCCACGTCGTCAATGTCGGCCTGGATGGTGATCCGCCGGCGAATATATAACCAGTAAATACCCACTGCCAAGATTGTTGCGAAGGCTAATAACAGCACCCAGGTCGTGATGGTTGGTTGCATTAGGTTCAATAGGCCGAAATCAATGCTACCCAGATCAAGGTGGCCAGCAAGGCGGCGGCCAGCGAGACGCCGATGGGTCCAATGGAACACCAGGTCGCCCTGAGATAGATGAGGTAGAGGATCAACAACAGGATACCCGCCAGGACCTTGAGCGGCAGGCTTTCGCCTCAGAGGTCAGAGACCCAATGGAAATAAGTATAGTCCGTCGGATTAAAGGTCGCGAAGACCAGGACCAGGGCAATGATCCATCGCTGCAGGAAAGAGGTGAGGATGAAGGCGGATTGGGCCATTTTGCGACCCGTAAAAAATGAACGGGACGATCAGGCTTTATCCCCGACAAGATACATGGGGACAGCGCTGTTTCCAAGTATTCCTCCTGGCCCTAGAATAGATCCGTTCGGGTTTACCTGGAAGGAGATGGCATGTCGGGACGGCTGGAAGGGCAATCTGCCCTGGTGACGGGGTCGGGTCGGGGCATAGGGCGGGCCATCGCCCAACGGCTGGCCGCCGAAGGCGCCCACGTTTTGGTCGCCGACATTGACCTCCAGGCAGCGGAAGATACCGCGCGCAAAATTACCGAGACCGGCGCGGAGGCCACCGCGTGTCAGGTCGATGTGACCCAACGGGTATCGGTCGCGGCAATGGTCGCGGAGGCTGTCTCGCGGCGCGGGCAGCTGGATGTCGCGGTCAGTAATGCGGGTATCATGGATCGGGCGCCGTTTCTGGAAATGACTGACGAATTCTGGAACCATGTTCTGGGCCTTAATCTCTCTGGCGCCTTCATGTGCGGGCAGGAAGCCGCCCGCCAGATGGTGGCCCAAGGCGGTGGCGGCCGGATCGTCTATGTCGCCTCCAATTCAGGTATTTTTGGCGGCCGCGGGCGGGCCGCCTACGGCGCCAGCAAGGCCGGCTTAATCAACCTTACCCAGTCCATGGCCATCGAATTGGCGGAACATGATATTCGGGTCAACGCCGTGGCGCCGGGGCCGACCAAGACCAGCGATGCCCAAGGTGATATTCCCCCACCCAGTGTCATGGCGCGCATGCCCATGGGCCGCTTTGGCCGGCCGGAGGAGATCGCGGCGGTCGCGGCATTCCTGGCGGCTGAGGAAAGCAGCTTCGTCACTGGGCACGTCTATGGCGCCGACGGCGGCTATACCGTGGCTGGCATGATGGAAGGATAAAGGGCGGACGCTGACCTTGGCAGATAGGCAAAAGGGCCCTATCTATTGATATTCGCAACTAAGGACCGCCGCCCATGAATGCGCCAAGCCCCAGCCCCAATACCGTTGATAAAAATGCGTCCTCCACCGGGGAACGGCTGAATGACGTAAAGTCGTCCCTGACCTTTATCGTACCGCAAGACAGTAAACCCTATTTTGACAGCACGGCGCTGACGGGTGGCGAGGCGATGGTGTTCTTCAAGACCGAAGACTATGCCGTGACAATTCACGATATGCGTCCCCTGGCCGCCGATCTATCCGTGGACCGCCAGGGGTTCGAGCTACACGGGTACCCAACAGCGGTGGCTGACCTCTATGACGATGAACTGGTGGGGCGGGACTATGAGGCTGAAATTATCACCTTATTAAAGGAGCTAACCGGGGCAGATCGGGTGGTGGTATTCGATTATACCCGCCGCTCGGACAGTTCCGAAGGCGCGGCCAACCCTGAGGGCCTGCGCGGCCCAGCCAACCGGGTGCACGTTGATTATACGGTGACCTCAGGCCCTCAGCGCGCCCGCGATGTCCTGGGCGCGGCGGAGGTGGACCGCGTTCTCTCCACCGGCGGGCGGATCGCGCAAATAAACGTCTGGCGGCCCATTTCCGGCCCTGTGCGCCGCTCGCCCCTAGCCTTGGCCGATGCTGGAAGCATCGGGCGGGAAGATCTGGTTGCGACTGATCAAAGGTTCTCCGACCGGGTCGGCGAAATTTATTCATTAGCCCATGCCCCCAGCCA
>CAUZBE010000452.1:0-3171 GCA_963577885.1 Alphaproteobacteria bacterium | reverse complement strand
GGGCGTATTTCGAACATCCGCACCTAAAGCGCGGCGACCTCGTCTACCACATAGCGGCTAACGTTCCGGTCGAACGGCCCCAGGCCGGCAAGGGTCTTGCGAAATTTCGCCATATGGGCGGTTTGGAAATGGGCATCCAGATAGGCCTGGGACTGCCATTCCTCGAATATGCGAATGTTGCTTTCATCTTCCACATCGGCAAAAAAGCCATAGGTGATACAGCCCTCTTCCTTGCGGGTTTCCGCCGCCATGGCCAGGGCGGCGGCAAGCGCGGCGGCGCGGTGTTCGGGGGTAAAACGAAAGCAGCCGGATATTACGATCATGGTCATTCCTCCAGTCAATTAGTATCCCCGCACTTTATCAAGCAGATCGGGCACGGATCGCCCGGCCTCCATGCGACGAATATTCGCAGCGACGGACTTGGCACAGGACCGGGGTACCAGTTCGCCGGCCACATGGGGGGTCATCCAAACCTTGTCATGCCGCCAATAGGAATGGCTAAGGGGCAGGGGTTCCTCGTTATAGACGTCCAGGAAGACGCCGCCCAATTGACCGCTGTCCAGGGCCACCAACAGATCGTCGTCGACCAGGTGGCCGCCACGGGCAATGTTGATGATGAAGCCACCTTGGGGCATCGCAGCCAGCAGGCGGGCATCAATGATGCCCTGGGTCTGTTCGGTCAGAGGCAGAACGCAGACCAAAAAACGGCACTGGGCGGCCATCGCCAACAAACCGCCCGCGCCATGGTGACAGGTCACGCCGGCCACGCTTTTGGGCCCGCGCGACCAGCCATGCACCTGAAAACCCAGGGCGCCCAGCTTGGCCGCGCAAACGCCACCAATGGCGCCCAGGCCTAGTATGCCGACGGCGGTATCGGGGGTGTACAGGGGCCAGCCCCGGCTCCACCGCCCGGCCAATTGTTCGCGGCGGTAAAAGTGCATATCCCGGTGAAAATGCAGCACCCCGTAGACGGCATATTCGGCCATCATCGCGGTCAGGTAATCATCCACCATGCGCACAATAGGCAGTTCGGGGGGCAGTTGCGGATCAGCCAGAATATGATCGCAACCGGCCGCGATGGACAATACGGCTTTCACATTCGGCAGACTGGCAATCAGACCGTGGGGCGGCCAATAGACCAGGGCGTAATCAACCTCCGCCGGGTCGCCATAATCAGGATAAGCCCGGACCTCCAATTCCGGCATTTCCATGGCCAGGGCCTCCCGCCAAAGATCGACTGGATCCTGACGCGATGAAATTAAAACGATGGTCATACGATCATACTCCACTGCAATTGACCTCAGCATAGCTTTCATGTCTAGGAATGGTAGCCCTTCACCTATGGCTATTTTACCGGCAACATGGACCCTATGACATCCGCCAACCGAACTTTGCCCCTGGAACTCCATGACGTCACGCTGACGGCCGGAAACAAGCAGGTGATCAAGAATTTGAGCTGCCGATTTACCGCCGCTCCCGGCTGCAGCGTTATCATCGGGCCCAATGGCGCCGGCAAGAGCCTGTTGTTGAAATTGTGCCACGGCCTGATCACACCGGAACGCGGCACTGTGCGTTGGGCGGGCGGCACCGACCCCGGCCTGCGCGGGCAGCATCAGGCCATGGTATTGCAGCGGCCGGTCTTGTTGCGCCGCTCGGTTCGGGCCAACGTCGCTTTCGCGCTGAAGGCCAAACAATTGCCCGCCGCGGAGCTTCGCCAGCGGGTCGATGCAGCCTTGAATCAGGCGGGTTTAAGCCGTTATGCCCAGCGTCCGGCCCGATTACTGTCCTTTGGCGAACAACAGCGCCTGGCCCTGGCCCGGGCCTGGGCCACACGGCCCGAGCTGCTGCTGCTGGACGAACCCAGCGCAAACCTGGATCCGGCCGCAACCTATCTAATAGAAGAAATCATCAGAGAGGCGACAAGCCGGGGCACCAAGGTGATCATGACCACCCATGATCTGCACCAGGCGCGGCGCCTGGCCGAAGAGGTTTTGTTCCTGCACCGGGGCCGTTTGAAGGAACAGGCACCGGCGGCGCAATTCTTTGCCGGCCCCGAAAACGACCTGGCACAGGCTTTTTTGCGCGGTGAATTGCTATGGTGGCGCCGCCGTTCGATATTTGCCCCGGACGAGCACCGGGATGATGGCTGAAGCCGGGTTGACCCGGCACCATGCCCCGTCTATAACCGCGCGCGTCCCAAAATACGAGCAAAACGGATATAGAAAAGTCGGACATGGCTCATAGCAAACAAGCAAGAAAACGTCTGCGTCAGGAAGAACGGCGCACCATCGTCAACCGTGGCCGGCGTAGCCGCGTGCGCACCTTTGTACGTAAAGTGGAAGACGCCCTCGTCGCCGGCGACAAGGATGCCGCCGTCGCCGCGCTGGAGGCCGTCGAGCCGGTACTAGCACGCAGTGGCCAACTGGGTATATTAAAACCCAAAACCGCCGCGCGGCGGGTTTCCCGCCTGACCCGTTTGGTCGGTGCCATGAGGGCGGCCGAATAAAGTCAGCCTTGCGACCAAGGCGTGACCGCCGCGATGTCAGGGGGCCACGCTATCAGTGCCGGTTGGTGTGGGCGGCCGTGGCGTATCATCAGGACTTTGACCCCAGCCACCCGGTCGGACGATTCGCCACGATAGCGCGGCCAACGCCACACTAATTTATTCTGCGATTACCCGATCCAAGCCATGCCTGGTCAGTACGGCAATGATTTTTCCATTGGCATTTTGGCCGGCTGACAAGCGGATGTGTAAGCCACCTATATCTGGTAGGCAAAGCAGCCCAGGATACCGGCGGACGAGAAGAATTTTGCGCTGTTCTCCATTTCCCCCCGTTGCGCCCATGGCGTTGGCCAAGTACCGTACACGGGCCTTGCCGAGAATGGCTAACAAGTTAAAGTGAAAGTGTAGTTCTATGTTTTATATACTTGATATAAAACTATAATATATAATATTTTAGTAATACTTTAAATTCAAATAAAAGTATTTTAAATTTTCTGTTTTAAAAGGTTTCAGTTCAATTATAATGGAATCTGGATTGCGACAAAAATGCGTAAATCGATGCGCGAACGGCTTTGCCGTCGGCAAACGGGAGTGAGTTGACGCAAAACATCGACAAAGGATTCATCCCACGATTTTCATTCGTGATTTGGCCCGCGGATCAAACCGCC
>CAUZBE010000451.1:0-3180 GCA_963577885.1 Alphaproteobacteria bacterium | reverse complement strand
CCATAATCCCCAATCGTGATTTACTTCCGGCCTGGCCAACGAGGCCGCCGGGCCATGGTCAAGTCGTGAGGCTCTCATTCTGTTCCTAGTCGCTTCTCTAAGGGAGTGCGCAGGAGATAATTGAGATACAAAGCTCGCGTTACACAAACAGGCGTGGCGGCCCGGGGGCTGCGCGGACTGCTAGAAATGGCTTTGGCAAAATTAAATCGGCCGAAATTTTGGCGTTTCTTACGTCAGCCGAAAATCTAAGGCGTATTTTCGAACCACGAACCTGCAAAATCTATCGATATTACTGCGACATAGCCGGCACTGGTAGTGGCCATGGGCCACGGCGCACGGTTGACGGCACCGCCTATACCGTTCGTGTTATTCAGCCCGATGGGACGGCATCACAACTGTAGTTTTGGAGAAGAGTTAACCGTTGGCTTTAACCGGCCCGTGATAGGCCCACCACTGCATGCCTGTATCGCCGCCTACGTCGTTTCGATGAGCGGCCATCATCTTAAGGGACTTATTCATTTTCGTTTTATTGACGAAATCAAAAACCATCAACCCAGAGTTCTCGCCGGTCTGGACTACGGAATAACATTTTAGGGACTTTTCCCGCTTCAGCTTATCCAGCATGGGTTTGGTCCCGGATTTGAAAAATTTGAAGTTGTAGGCAAAGCCCTTTGGATTCTCAAAAATAAACACACGCGTGTAACTCATAGGAATTGCCCCTCCTTGGCACATTTAAGAAAACAGATAAGGGACAATGTTGTCACGGTCCTGACCGGTTTGTCTACGACCGGTAGCCGGGTCTACGCTGGCCGCGTCTATCCGGATAGCGGCGGCTAGGCACTAGGGTATAGCTGCCGTTGGCGTAGTCCGTACCAAGGTCGGTTCTTTTCCACTGAAGCAGGTCACCCGCTACAATCGTAGCTGGCTCTGTCGTCGGGATATTGCCCGTATCGAATAGGTTAACCATTCATTAAACCCCTCGTCTAACATTCTGTGACTGGAAACCATTTGGGGTCGCGCGTTACCCGCAATGGATTGCACCGATAGGACCCGTTAGGCTTCAATATCTGACAATGGAGATGAACATGACCAAAGAACAACCTCGCATTGCGGTAATTGGGACGGGCGGAACGATCTCGTCTTTGGGGCGCGACGGACTGGACATCGTGCGTTATGTCGAAACTGGAAAAATTTATGAGGTTGATGAACTCCTAAATGCCTTTCCGGAAACTCTGGAACAGGCCGACGTGGTGCCCGTGCGACTACGCGCCATGCCGAGCACCCTGGTCGGGCCGGCGGAGTGGCTTGAGATTGCTGCAAAGATTCATGAGCTAGCGGATCGCGACCCCAAAATAGTCGGAATTGTCGTCACGCATGGCACCGCGACTTTAGAGGAGACTGCCTATTTTCTGAACCTCACTCTCAAAATTCCCTTCCCCGTCGTTCTGGTTGGTGCTCAGCGACCTGCGACAGGTCTCAGCACCGATGCAGGGATGAACCTAGTCAACGCGATCCGTACCGCCAAAGATCCCGCGTCGCGAGGGCGAGGAGTGCTAGCGGTGCTGAATGACGAGATCCATTGTGCCCGCGATGTGACCAAGACTTCGACACTTAGACTGCAAACTTTCCGCAGCCGTGATTTTGGCATGCTTGGACATGCAGACTTCGACAAGATCGCCTATTACCGGATGCCAGAACGACGCCGCGCGCCGGATACAGAATTCGACGTTCGGGGTGTCACGGAACTACCACGTGTAGATATAAGTCTGTCCTATGCCGGCGCAGACGGCACCGTTATCGATGCGCTCGTCGACGCCGGCGCTAAAGGGATTGTCGTCGGAGCAATGCCGCCTGGCTACACCACTGCTGCGGAACATGAAGCGTTGTGCCGTGCGGCGAAAGCGGGCGTCGCTTTGGTACAGAGCACCCGCGCCGGCAGCGGTCGTGTCGGCGACGTGCCGTCAAGACGCGCGCCAGGCGCTGTTTTGGCCGACAACCTCACACCGCAAAAGGCACGCATACTGCTGATGCTCGGTTTGACCGCGACGCAGAAATCATCGGAACTACAGCGGATGTTCGACGAGTATTAGCCGTTACGCGATTTTGGCGTCAACAAAGACCGCGTCTGTACTTGGCTGGACGCTTTGGCCCCAGACCGTGACTAACTCTCCAGCCTAACGTGAATAGGCAACACCACCGCCACCTCTAGGATCCGCGCCGCCACGATAGGTTCCGTCTTGCTCTACGGTAATGGCATGCGCCCGCGACATAACCGGGTCGAAGCTGATCGGTGTGTGGTCAACCATATGACCATAGTCGCGTAGCTTGTTTATTTCTGAGCTCTGGACTCGGGCTTCGGCGTGGATGCCTTTGCCCTCGCAATGGATGCGGGGGACAGTGACCGCCTCGATTGGCGACATCCCAAAATCGACGATATTCAGGATTGTCTGCAAGACCGAGCTGATGATCACACTGCCACCAGGAGCCCCAACAATGATCCGCGGTTTTCCGTCTTCATGGAACAGAATGGTTGGTACCATACCCGTTGTCCGCCGCTTTCCAGGCGCCATAGAATTGGCTCTGCCTGGGATTGGATCAAAAAGCTTCATTGAGTTGTTGTAGACAAAACCTGTGCCCGGCGTGACAACGCCTGATCCTGTGCCAAGGGTATGCGTACAGGATACAGCGTTGCCTGTTTCATCATAGACAGATAGATGTGTGGTGCAGGAGGGAGGGCTTTCCTTTCCGTCGCCGAGGAACTCACCTTTGCGAATTTTCTCGGCCCACATGGCGGCGCGGTCCCTTGAAGTCAGCATCTCGGCAGGTACTTCGGTGAAGGCCGGGTCTGCTAGGTATTCGTTGCGGTCTCGATGCGCTGCCGACATTGCGCGGGCGACAAGATCGAGATGCGGCGCTGAACCATGGTCATATGACCCGAGATCGAAATGTTCCAGGATCTGCAACATTTGGATCAAGCTTATCCCGCTACCCGGCGGCGGGTTTGAAGAAACAGGGTGTCCGCGATAACTGCCTTTCACCGGTGCGCAGCAGTCGGGCCTATAATTGGCGAGGTCTTTGGCTGTCACATAGGAACCGTTTGCCGCGAGATCGTCAGCGATTTTTTTACCTAGCCCGCCGGTGTAGAAACTTTCCGGCCCGTCCGTCGCAAGGGCGTCTAGA
>CAUZBE010000450.1:0-3189 GCA_963577885.1 Alphaproteobacteria bacterium | reverse complement strand
GATGGTGCCACGGCGTGGGCAGGTCGGATTGCACGGTACGGCGCTGTTCGGGGTTGCGCGGAAAACGTTAACGTGAATAAGCTGATCTGGTTATCAACGTGCTGACAGATTGAGGGTGAGAATGACCGAGTTATGCGAGCTCGACGCTGTGGAGTTGCGGCGGATGATTGGGGCCAGGCAGGTTTCTCCGGTCGAGGTGCTGGACAGCTGTATCGCCCGGATCGAGCGGCTGAACCCGGTGTTGAACGCGATGGTCGAGCTGAATTTGGACGAGGCTCGCGCCGACGCCAAGCGAGCTGAACAGGCGGTGTGCGATGGCGCCGCACTCGGGCCACTGCATGGATTGCCGGTCGCGATCAAGGAAGCGGAGGACGTTCAGGGTCTGCGCACCACCAAGGGCAGCCCAATATACGCCGATATCGTCGCCGAAGCAGATTGCGGCATGGTTGAGTCGATCCGCGCCGCCGGCGGTATTATCATTGGCAAAACCAATGTACCGACGTTGACCAACGGCATGACGACGGACAATTCGATCTATGGGTTGACCCGCAACGCCTACGATCTTGAAAGGAGTTGTGCCGGTTCGTCGGGCGGGGCTGGCGTAGCGCTGGCGGCGCGGATGACGCCGCTAGCCACCGGTTCCGACACTGGAGGCAGCATCCGTGGCCCGGCTTCAGTCAACGGTGTCGTCGGATTGCGGCCAACGCCGGGAGTGGTGGCGTCGGAATCGCGCCCGCTTGGCTGGAGCGTGATGACGGTACTGGGGCCGATGGCCCGGACAGTCGCCGACACCAGGCTGTTCCTCCAGGGCATGACGCGGCGCGACAGCCGAGACCCGCTCAATGCTCTACTCGATCCCGCCTTGGCGGAGCCGGCCGCACCGGTTGATCTGAACCGGCTGCGCGTCGCGGTATCCAGCGACCTTGGGGTCGTCGATGCAACCGAGGACGCGCGCATTTTGTTCAAGGCCAAGGTGGCAAAATTCGACACCGTATTCGGGTCCTGCGATTGGGCCGAGCCCGACATGACCGCGATTCACGAGACCTATCTCACCTTGCGCTCGTTGGTGCATATGACCCGCTATCCGCCACAACATCTGGCCGATCCTTCCGGTCTAACGCCCCAGGCGCGCACCGATCTACGTCGCGGCGCCGGACAGTCGGCGGGCGATGTCGCCCAAGCATTGGCTGAACATACCCGCATTTATCAACGATTTCAGGTGTTCTTCCAGGATTACGACCTGCTTATCGTCCCCGGCCGCACGCAGCCAATTTATACGTTGGATGAAATCACGACTGCCACGGCCCGACTGGCGGAAGCGGAGGCGACGCAAAACAACGATTTATGGGCCGGGCGCGGCAATATCGATGCACCGATCACAATGATGGGTCATCCGGCGCTGACCATGCCCGCTGGCCGAGATGCGGATGGCATGCCGTTTGGCATTCAGGTTGTCGGGCCTCATCGCGGTGACGCATTCCTGCTTGGAGCCTGTCAGGCGCTCGAGACAATATTCCAGGGCGTTGACGCGCTCGCCCGGCCGGTTCCGGCTCTGGACTTTCTCTAATCCTTTGGAGGGAAACCGCCATCGGCGGCGAGACTATTTAGCTGCCAGGTTTCGGCTGCACCAGCATGCATGGTGGAATTGCGAGCAGCGATACAAGCGCCATAGCGAGCATCGTTGGTTCAATCCCGAAATAATCGCCAAGCAGTCCGAAAAAGACCGGTCCCAACAGGCCCGACAAACTCGAAATGGAATAGATCAGTGCAAAACCACGGGATACACGCTCGCTGTGGACTAGCTCGCCAACTACGCCGTAGGTGATCGAAGTAGAGCCTTGCAGAAAGATGCCGAGCACTGGCAACAGTGCAAACGCAAGGAATCGTTCAGATACGAGAACCGCAACGATTCCAACGGCGGTAATACATTGGACCAGCGCAAACGCGTAGCGGGTCCCGATGCGTTCGGCCAGGAAACCACAGGCGACCTTCCCAAAAATGCCTCCAATCAGTGTCAACGTGACCGCGAAGGTCGCGAGATGCAACGGCACTTCCTTTGCCGCGATGAAAAAGGCGAGGAATGTGAGGAAACCAGCCTGGATTGCGGTGTCCAGAAACACGGCCACACCAAGTGCGACAAGACTCGTTCGGTCCCGAATTCCCCAACCTATCGACGATGCGGCCCCGTCACTGGGTTTAACAACTAGTCTCCGGTCCCCGGCGGTAAGTGCGCGCAGGGTGAAAAACACCACCGCGCCGTATGCAAGCGCGACCACGCCGAAACCCAATGCGATGCCCTGCCAGGCGACACCGATTCCGGTCGCCAAGCTGAAGGCTGCAGTGAACAACACCTTGCCCACATCGCCGGAGGAATTGTAGAGGCCAAGCGCGGACCGGCGTCCATTGTGGTCAAATGTGTTGCTAACGATTGACGACGATAAAGCGTGTTGGAATGCACCGCCGATGCCGACAATGAACAGACACGGGAGAATAATCCAAATACCGTTCGCCATGGCCAGAACGACGTATCCGAAACCGGCGCAAATCAGACCGAAAACAAGTAAGCTCCGCTCCCCGAACCGTTCGGCCATGAAGCCGGACGACATTTCGAGCAATGCCATCGCGCCATTGTTCACGGCCCTCAAAATGCCGATCTGCGCGTAATTCAGACCGAAAGCTTGCGCCAAGATCGGAAGAATCACGTACAGCGCCGCGCTCAAGCCATCCTGTACAACATGCGCACCACAACATGTCGCGAGAACTCCTTTGCGCCGTGGATTGAGTTTCATTGCCGTCAAACGCTGCCGTCCCTATCCAAGCCGACCCTACGTCCCCTTGAAGGTTCGATGATTCACCGGCTTCACAACAGCTTCGCTCGAAGCCCGGTATCGCGAGTATTGCTTGCTGGAGAGACTTTGTATTGAGCAGCGATGGCTTGATCAACCGGGGTACGTTAATGTAGCCTAAACTCCGGTTATGGCTGAGGGTGTTGAAAAAGTCCCAAGGTCCAAAGAATTTGAAACAATGATCCAAAGCTCGGGTTCATCTTGAATCATTGTATCCGAAAACGAGGCTGGATTGATCGAACGTTGCTTGATTTTCGATCAATCCGACTTTTTCAACAGCCTCGGCTATGAACGGAAGTCGCAGCGTTCCGAATTGACTCCCGTTTTGCCCCCAACAAGCGAC
>CAUZBE010000449.1:0-3192 GCA_963577885.1 Alphaproteobacteria bacterium | reverse complement strand
GCGACAACATCGAGATGTCGGTGGAGCTGATCGCGCCGATTGCCATGGACGAAGGCCTGCGTTTTGCGATCCGCGAAGGCGGCCGAACGGTTGGGGCCGGCGTCGTCGCCGGCATCCGGGAATAAACCAAGCCGCGTGATTAGCGGCACGACCAACGATCTGACGTAGAGAACCGACGCAACAAACCGGCGCGTAAGCAGGGACATAGACATGGAAAGCCAAAATATTCGCATTCGCCTGAAGGCGTATGAGCATCGCGTGCTCGACCAGGCCACATCGGAAATTGCCAGCACGGCAAAACGGACCGGTGCGCGGGTGCGCGGCCCCATCCCTCTGCCCACGCGAATTGAAAAATTTACTGTGTTGCGTTCACCCCATATCGACAAGAAATCACGCGAACAATTTGAAATCCGCACTCACAAACGGTTGCTCGATATCATTGACCCCACGCCCCAGACCGTCGATGCGCTGATGAAGCTCGACCTGGCCGCCGGCGTGGACGTGGAAATCAAACTTTAGGATTTAGTAATGAGGCGTTCCGGTCTAATAGCGCAAAAACTCGGCATGAGCCGGGTTTTTCAAGAAGATGGCAGCCACGTGCCGGTCACGGTGTTGCACGTCGATAATTGCCAGGTGGTGGACCAGCGGACCATGGACAGGGACGGCTACAGCGCCGTTCAATTGGGCGCGGGCAAAGCCAAGGTCAAACGGGTCGGTCAGGCCATGCGTGGCCATTTCGCCAAGGCGGAAGTGGAGCCAAAGCAACGGTTGGCGGAGTTTCTGGTATCCGAAGACGCCATGATCGAGGTTGGCGCGCAATTGAGCCCGGCCCATTTTGCCAAGGGTCAATATGTGGATGTGGCAGGAACTTCAATTGGCAAGGGTTTTGCTGGCGCCATGAAGCGCTGGGGTTTTTCCGGTTTGCGTGCCTCTCACGGAGTTTCGATCTCACATCGCTCGCATGGATCGACCGGGCAATGCCAGGATCCGGGCAAAGTATTCAAAGGCAAGAAGATGGCCGGCCATTTAGGCGCGGGCCGGGTCACCATGCAGAACCTGGAAGTCATTGACGCCGATATGGATGCGGGACTGCTATTGATCAAGGGCTCGATCCCGGGGCCGAAAAGCGGTTGGGTCATGGTGCAGGATGCGGTCAAAAAGGCGGCGCATAAAGATACCCCAATCCCCGCCGGTCTGATCGCACAGCCGGCCGAAGAAGCCGAGACGCCGGTCAATACCGGCGCCGGGGATACGGCCGCCGAGCGCGCGTCCGCGGACGCGATCAAGAAGGAATAAGCGCCATGAAGGCAGAGGTAACAACCCTGGACAACAAAAGCGCCGGCAGTATCGAGCTGGCGGATGCGGTCTTTGGCGTGACGCCACGCCGGGATATTCTGCATCGGGTGGTGACCTGGCAGTTGGCCAAACGCCGCGAGGGCAACCACGCGACCAAGGAGCGGCATGCCATTCAAGGCTCGGGCGCCAAGATTTGGGCCCAGAAGGGCACCGGGCGGGCGCGGCATTCCTCGCGCAAGGCACCGCAGTTTCGCGGCGGCGGCGTGGCCCATGGTCCCCGGGTGCACAATCACGCTCACAAGCTGACGAAAAAGTTGCGTGCGCTGGGTTTGCGCTGCGCCCTTTCGGCCAAACAGGCGGAAGGTAAATTGGTAATTTTGGATGAGGCCGCAATGGCCGATGCCAAGACCAAGTCTTTGATGGCGAAACTCGCGAACTTGGGTTGGTCGGATGTCCTGATCATCGATGGCGGCGAATTGGACCCGCATTTGACGCGCGCCGCCGGCAATCTGTCGGCTGTGCAGGTAATGGCTTCGGCCGGCGCCAATGTCTACGACATCCTGCGGCGCGATACCCTGGTGCTGACGAAAAGCGCCGTTGAATTATTGGAGGCGCGGCTGGCATGAACCGCGAACAGGTTTATCAAACTATTCTAGGCCCGGTTGTGACGGAAAAAGCCACCATGGGGTCGGAACATGGGCAGGTCACATTCCGGGTACGGATGGACGCCACCAAGCCGCGCATCAAGCAGGCGGTGGAAGAGTTATTCTCGGTCAAGGTAAAATCGGTCAACACTCTGCGCGTGAAGGGCAAGACCAAACGTTTCCGCGGCGTCAAGGGGCGCCGGTCAGATTGGAAAAAGGCGGTCGTCAGCTTGGTGGACGGCCATTCTATTGACGTCATGGGCGGGGTGTAATCGAATGGCGTTGAAGCATTATAAACCAACCACGCCGGGCCGCAGAGGTCTGGTTCTGGTCGACCGCTCGGAATTACACAAGGGCAAGCCCGTTAAGGCACTGACCGTGGGTTTGAGCAAAAGCGGCGGGCGCAACAACCATGGCCGCATCACCGCCCGGCGCCGTGGCGGCGGGGCCAAGCGCAGCTATCGCATCGTCGATTTCAAGCGCCGCCGGTTCGAGGCGGCCGAGGTAGAACGCCTGGAATATGATCCGAACCGCTCTGCCTTTATTGCCTTGATCCGTTATTCCAATGACGACCTGAGTTATATTCTGGCGCCGCAGCGGGTAGCGGTCGGCGATACCGTGGTGGCGGGCGAAAGAGTTGACGTGAAGCCGGGAAATGCCATGCCGTTGGCCGGCATGCCGATCGGCACCATCGTCCATAATGTAGAGATGAAGGCCGGAAAGGGTGGCCAACTTGCCCGCTCCGCCGGCACATATGTGCAATTGGTCGGCCGCGATCAGGGCTATGCTATTCTACGCTTGACCTCGGGCGAACAACGCCTCGTGCGCTCGGAATGCATGGCGACGGTTGGCGCCGTGTCCAACCCGGACAAATCCAATATCAAGCTGGCCAAGGCTGGCCGCAACCGGTGGCTGGGCAAACGGCCTTCGGTGCGCGGTGTTGCCATGAATCCGGTTGATCATCCCCATGGCGGCGGCGAAGGCCGCACCTCGGGCGGCCGCCATCCGGTAACCCCGTGGGGCAAGCCGACCAAGGGCAAACGGACACGATCCACAAAAAAACCCAGTAGCAAACTTATTCTGCGCCGTCGGCGCTCTAAATAGGAGGAGGCATAAAGATGACCCGTTCTGTCTGGAAAGGCCCCTTCGTCGATGGCTATCTGTTGAAGAAAGCGGAAACCGCCGCGCAATCGGGGCGCAAAGACGTCATCAAGATATGGTCGCGACGTTCGACCATACTGCCACAATTCGT
>CAUZBE010000448.1:0-3198 GCA_963577885.1 Alphaproteobacteria bacterium | reverse complement strand
CGGCGCGCTATCGCAACATGCGCCCCTATGACAAGGTTATCCCGGCCGGTACGGACTGGCGCGCGGCCATGGCAGACGGGCTGAAGGCGAAATGGTAATAAGACGATCACCGCATTGTGTTGCGGTCAAATCAAGTCAAAAAGGAAAAAGAAAATGGCGAATAAATATCCTCTGGTAGCAAGGCTGTTTCGGGAGCTGTCCAAGTTGGGGAACGACGCCTTCAAGTCCCCGGAATACAAACATTTCTTGGGCGTGCCTCTGACCCGCAAGCGCGCCGCCAATTACATATTCGAGCGTTCGTATTTTCATGTTAACCGGCGGAATTGCTGGGCTCAGATCAGCGCCCGCGCGCCGTTCGACATCAAGCAGCATATCTGGCACCACGAAGAGGAAGAGCTGGTCGGTGACAAGGTGCGCGGGGTCGAGAACCACTGGGTGCTTGGCATGAAGGAAGGAGCAGTGGTTGGCATGAAGCCCGGCGACTTCAAGAAACCGCCGGGCGATTGCACTATGATCTGCACTCACGCGTGGTCCCATATCGCCGAACACGCGCAGTGGCTCGAAGCGTTCGCGGCATCGTGTATGCTGGAGATCGCCAATTCCGACGCCATTATCAAGGGCGGCGGTGTCGCGGCCCGGGTCGGGCGGAAAATGGCCCGCGAGCTTAAAATTCCAATCAAGCAACAGGCCTCGAACAAGGAGCATATGGAGGTCGATATCATCCATGCCAACATGCTGTTCGAAGCGGGACAAAAACACATTACCAATAAGGCACAATACGACCTCGCCATGAGCGGCGCGCGGAAGGGCCTCGCGATCTACAAGGCCTGGCTCGGGATGATGGCCAACGATATGGAACGGCTGCGCTGATCCGGCGTTGGCCGGGTGCTTGATTTATCAGTTGGGGAAGCGGACAATATGACCCGAAATTTGTTCGCCGATTTTATTTAATAGGAGAGGGCCGCTATGCGCATAGTAAACACCTCAAACGTCAAATGGCATCAAAACAAGCTGCATATCCGCGCCGGCGCGGGGCTCAAGATCAAGCAAATTCTCAAGGGCCAGTCGGGAACGCCGGAAAACTACCTGTTCAATATGTCCCATAGCGCCGGTGATTACGGTTCGCCGCGGCACCGGCATAATTTCGATCAGGTCCGTTTCGTCCTTGAGGGCAACATGCGGATCAGCCCCAATCAGATCGTCCGCGAGGGGCAGATCGGCTATTTCCCCGAAGGCACCACCTATGGGCCCTATAATGACGCGGGCAAGGAGCGAACCATCATGATCGTTCAGTTCGGCGGCGCCAGCGGTTATGGGTACATGGACGCAGATCAGGCCGTCGCAGCCAAAAAATCACTACTCGCCGAAGGCTCATTCGAGGACGGCTACTTCCACCGGTCGACCGGCAAGGGGCCACGCAGAACAGATGCCTACCGTGCGGTGTGGGAACGCTGTTTCGGGCGCAGGATGGATTTGCCCAAGCCGCGATATGAAAAACCGGTGATTGTCGATCCCAAGAATTTCGGCTGGCAACCAACCGGCCGGCGCGGCATTTCGCGCAAATCCCTCGGTATCTTCACCGAGCGCCAGACACGCCTGGAAATGGTCAAGATCGATGCGGGCTGTCAATGGATTAGCCCCTCGGAAAAATCCGTTTCCCTGTATTTCGTGCTCGACGGCGCCGGGACCACCGATGGCAAGAAAATAAGCCGTTACAGCGCGGCGGAAACCGAAGCTGGCGAACGGATGACAATCGACGCCGCCAAGGATCTGACCATTTTCTGTCTCGTCATGCCACTGATCCAGACCGCTGCTCTAAAACAGGCCGCGTAACGGTTCGCAGAAAGAAAAAGGCGACGCGGTCATACCTGACCGCGCCGCCCCATTCTGAAACGAATAAAACTTACTTCTTTTTCTTCTTTGATTTTGGTGGCCGCAATACGGCGCGGATTTCCGCGAGCTGAGCCTTGGGTGTTGCATTCATGTTGTTAATGAAAGCCTGCAGCTCGGCGCCCGTCGATGGATTAAGCGGCATCTTGCGTTTAGCGAGATCTGCCTCGAAGGCCTTGTCTTGCATGGTCCTGTCAAAGGCCGTCGCCAAGGCCGCAACCCGTGCTTTTGGTGCACCCGGCGGTGCAGTGATGGCCCGGCCGATCAGCATGAAGGAATAAAGAAACTCCACCATCGATTTTTCTTTTTTACCCTTTACCAAATCGATCAGACGCGGCACGCCTTGCTTGTTCAAGGCCGGGATGGATTTCGGTCCAATCTGAGCAATGCTGTGAATTTTACCGCCTTTGTACCAATGCCCGCGTCGTGACTGAGCGCTCGCCCATGATGTTACGCGACCATCTACCTCGCCCCTTTCCATGGCCAAATCGACGCCACGCGATCCTTTATAGCCAATGATAATATTGAATTTGGTGCCAAGAAGTTGGTTCATCATTTTTGGCAAGCGATACAACAACGAATGACCGCTAGGAGATCCTATATTAATTATTTTCTTCTTTGCCTCGGCGATAGTTTTTACGCCAGCAGTATGCCAAACACCAAACTCGACCGGAATATCGGAAATTGACCCAATCCAATTAAAATCAGCGCAGTTAAATCTAACGCCTTTTGGCCGCAACAGCTGGTTTTCGCAAATCGACGAAACAGGCATGTGGATATAGCTGCCGTTCTTCGGCGCAACGTTATAGACATAATTAGCCGCCTTCACCCCGCCACTGCCGCCCATATGCTGGACGACGATAGTTGGCTTGCCGGGAATGTACTGTCCATAATATTTCGCAAAGATGCGGGCATTGAGGCCAAATCCACCGCCAGCGCCGGCACCCACGTTGAAGGTCACCTGCTTGCCACCGTAATAATCGGAATTGGCATCGGCGGATGCTGTTTGCGCAAAGCCGATAGTGGTGGCTACAGCGGCAATTGTTGATGTCAATACAGTAAGTTTCTTTTTCGATTTTCCTCCCTATGGGGTACATTTATTTTTGTTGTTTGATTCAAATTAACGAAAAACAAATTTATACTACAGGACGAAAGCACAGAGCGCGTCAGCAGTCTGTGCTATTAGTCTTGTTCTTCGTCCACTTCCCACACTTCAGTATTCATGGGGATATCATTGCGCCGGCGCTGGGCGGCGCGGGCGCCGTTTTCCCAGTAATCGCCTTCCACTGCGCGGCGTGCTTCCTCTTC
>CAUZBE010000447.1:0-3200 GCA_963577885.1 Alphaproteobacteria bacterium | reverse complement strand
GCAATGTTGTTTGTGGTTGGCGGTGGCGGCACGCTTTTGGCTACGACGCCACTTGCCTGGGCAGTGGAAGGCATTGGCTGGCGCGGGGCATTCCTAGCCATGGCCGGATTAACCGGAGTCTTTGCCGTGTTGCTGCTGCTGATTGTCCGCGACACGCCGCCCGGCCAAGTGGAGGCCGGCAATAAGGGGGAAAGCTGGACCGAGATTCTGGCCGGCCTCCACGCCGTCATTGCAAACCGTCAACTCTGGCTGGTCTCGGCGATCCAGTTTGTCAGCTACGCTACGGTGCTGTCTGTGGTCGGCCTCTGGGGCGGGCCTTATTTGGCCGACGTGCATGGCCTGGACGGCGTATCGCGGGGCAATGTCCTGTTAGCGATGAATGTCGCGGTGCTGGCGGGCGTTTCCCTTTATGGCCAGCTTGACCGCCATGCCGGCAGCCGCAAATGGCTGATTGTGGCCGGTGCCCTCATCACTGCGGCTATTCTGGCGCTGCTGGCGGTTCTAGAGAAACCTGAATTTTGGCTGGCCACAGTGCTATTGCTGCTATTCGCAACAATCGGCAGCTATGTCATGTTGAACCACGCCCATGCCAGGGCCATCCTACCGGATCATCTGATTGGTCGCGGCCTAACCTTCCAAAATCTTGCCGTGTTTATGGGTGTTGCGGTGATTCAATCTGCCTCGGGCCTGATCGTTGGAGGCTTTGACCACGTCGATGGCAGGAGCCCCGAAATCGCCTATCGCTGGATTTTCGCCTTCCTGGCGGTTCTGCTGATCGTGGCTGCGGCAATATTCGCCAAGGCCACGGATACCACCAAAACCTGAAGCTAAAGACCCTGCTACTCCGCCGGGGGAACTTGGTTTCCAATTTTGTTAGGCCTGTTGGGTATCGGTGATGTAGTCCCGAACGATGTCCAGGGCATCGCATTTGCGGGCCAGTTGCATGTGAAAGACTAGCTGGCTTCCCGTGCAGAACATCATTTCTGCGCAGATAGGTAAAATTCTCACATGCGGACAAGGGTCTCGTTATACATCCGCACTATCTTCTCGCAGTTGGCATCGAACCGCTGGACCGAATAGGCCAGGGTGTTGGCGTAATGCAGCTGTAAAATTTCTAGGTCCGTGACCCACAGGCTTTTTTCTTCCATAATTTCAAAACTTTTGACAGCGCGGGCGTTTAGGCGCCTCGGAAGATGTATTTGCTGGCGGTTCCGAGCGGGCCCATATGGCCAATTGAATGGATCAGCGCGACGCCCTTATCGTTCATTAGGTTATTGATCTAGGAAAAGAATTCGCCGTAACGGTGCACGCCGGTATGTTTGAACATGCCAACCGAGACAACGAGGTCGAAACGCCCCTCGACCTCGCGGTAATCCTTTAATTCGAAACGGATGCGGTCGGACACCTCGACCTCCTGGGCCCGCCTTTGCGCTTTTTCGTGCTGTTCCTCGGACAGGGTGACACCTATGATCTCGACCCCGCACAGCGCCGCCCGATGAAACGCCAGCTCGCCCTAGCCCCAGCCACTATCCAATACCCGTTGCTGCGGCGATAGATTGAGCTTGGCCGCCAGCAAGCCCAATTTGTTGCGCTGCGCCTATTCCAAAGTGTCGTCAGAGTTTTGGAAGTAAGCACAGGAATATTGCATGTTCTGATCCAGAAACAGCCGATAAAATTCATTGCTCAGGTAATTAGTGGTGCGCCACATTCTGCTGTGGCTTGCCGACCGGCTTGGCCTATTTAAATCTTTTGAATTGACCCGAAATACGTCTCAGGATCTTTTGTGCCGGATACGAGTCTAGCGCTATGCGATTAATTGAAATCAAGGTCAGAATATTGCGCGGGGTCAAAAATTCGAACGTCATGCGGCCATGCATAAAGGCTTCAGCGGCATTCAATCCGGGATTGAAGACAATCTTGTGGTACAGCGATTTATAGTTAAGTCGCATGGTCACGTTGGGGGCCGGCGCGCCGGTAAAAGCATATGCCTTGCCACTTGTGTCTATCACCTTGAGAGTGCCCACGCGTGCAAAGGGTTTCATCATAAGGGGCAACGAAAACTTAGGCGTGTCCATTTGGCTAAGCGCTAGGCGCTGTGAATTATAGCGGGCCGCCCTTCTTCCAATAACCGTAGATCGACGGACGTCTGCAATTGGATCGCCAATGCGTGGTGCGGGCGGAATTATCCGTATGGAGGCTTGAAATGGTACTAGGCGATTGGCGGCGGAGCGACGGCGTGGCATAATTGGGCCGGAACTGGATGGAGTGGGCGCGAACAGGGCCCAGCAGAGGAGTGCGCGAACAATGAAAGCCGTGGAAGCGATCGTCGAAATTCTGAAGCGGGAAGGGGTTGAATGTTTGATCGGCTATCCCGTAAACCATGTTTTAGAATATGCCGCGCGCTGGGATATTCGGCCTATTATCGTGCGCCAGGAGCGCATTGGCCTGCATATGGCGGATGCTATGTCGCGTCTGTCTTCGGGTAAAACCATTGGCTGTTTTGCCATGCAGCATGGCCCTGGCGCCGAAAACGCATATGGCGGCGTGGCCCAGGCCTTTGGCGAAGGCGTGCCGATCCTGGTGCTGCCCATGGGTTATGCCCGGCGGCTTGCCCATATCCGGCCGAACTTTAATTCCACCGAGGCCATGGCGCAGGTGGCAAAAACCACCGAACCGGTGACCTCCGCCGACGAGGTGCCCAATATCATGCGCCGGGCCTTCACCCAGTTGCGCAATGGTCGGGGCGGTCCCTGTGTGGTGGAAATTCCCACGGATGTCTTTAACGAAGAGATGTCCGGTGAACTGGATTACACCCCGGTATCCGCTGCCCGTTACGGCCCCGATCCCGCGGACGTGGCCAAAGCGGCAGAAATTTTGGTCGCTGCAAAGCACCCAGTGATCTATGCCGGCCAGGGCATCCACTATGCCGAGGCCTGGCCGCAACTGGCCCAGCTAGCGGAATTGCTGGCCATCCCGGTCTGTACTTCCCTGGGGGGCAAAAGCGCCATTCCCGAGGATCATCCTCTATCCCTAGGCACCGGCGGTTTGGCCCATCCGAAGGCGGTGCATCAATTCCTGCATGCCGCCGACGTGATCTTTGGCGTTGGATGTAGCTTTACCGAAACCAGCTTTGGCATCGCCATGCCCAAGGGCAAGCGTTTCATCCATTCTACTTTAGACCCGGTGGACTTGAACAAGGA
>CAUZBE010000446.1:0-3211 GCA_963577885.1 Alphaproteobacteria bacterium | reverse complement strand
GGCACGATCGCGATCACCAATTGCCAACCGGCCAATATCGTCGGGTCATTTTGCCACCGGCGACGCTTCATCCAGACCGTCCCGAGGCCAAACGCAACGGCGGACAGCAGCGTCAGACCCGCCCCCAGGGGCGCGTTCCGCAAATGCGACAGATCCTGCCCAACCAGAACCCCCAGTCCCGCGAGGCCCAGACCCATGGCCATGACCCGCGGCCAGGTCAGACGCTCACCCAAAATAAATACCGCGAATATGCTGGCCCATAGCGGCATTGTATAAACAATGACCGAGGTCCGGCCTGCGCTCAAAAGCTGCACGCCGTAAGTCATGCAAATCTGAAAGATAGCCATGTTGCACAGGGCCGCGACGATTAGGTCCGGCCAATGGCTGCGCGGCACGGAAAGCGCAGCGCCCTGGGACCATCCCAATGCCAGCAAGACGATGGCCGCCGCGGCCATAACCAGCAGGCGGCTACTCCAAATATCCATGGTTTCCAGCACGAACGAGGTCGCCGGGTAGCTGAAACCCCAGCACAGCCAGGTGGTAACCAGCAGGATATAGCCAAGTTGAGGCGATACGCTTTCTGTATCCGTCCTCATAAAATAACCTGGTACAGCTCGGTTGGATTCTAGCGGCTTAGCCGCGACAGTAAGGCGTTTAGCTGTTTCTGCTCCACCGGGGTCAGGTCCTGGGCGATGCGTTTTTCATGCGTCTCGACCAAGCTCCGGGCACGGCGCAATAGTGCACGCCCCTGATCCGACAGACGCAGGGCATAGGACCGCCGATCCGTCGGCGCTGGCGTGCGCTGTACCAGGCCGCGCCCTTCCAGGCGGTCTATCACCGCCACGACGGTAGATCGATCGATGCCCAAGGCGTTGCTCAAACGGGTTTGGTTCAGGCCGTAATTCGCGGCGATCAAGACCAGAACGCCGAACTGTCCAGGCGTAATATCGCAATCCTTCAGGCTTTCGGAAAAATCCTGGAACACCGCCGTCTGGGCCCGGCGCAGATTATAGCCGATCAGGGCGGGCAGCAGATCATAATCATACGTGTAGGTGCCCAGCTTGGAATCGCTTTTTACATTGTTCATAGGGTCGCGAGGCTAGGCCACTTCGCCACTTGGAGAAAGCAAATTTGTGCACCAGCGCACATTCGGACTATATAGTTCGCCGGTGCTCTGGAATGATACCAACAGAGCAATTAGTGGTGACAGGAGAGACCGTGGGCTACCAAGTTAAGATACGCGGCACCGACAAAACCGTTGAAGTCGGTGAAGATGAAACCATACTGGAAGCCGCGCTAGCGGCCAGCATCGACTATCCGTTCGGCTGCCAGTCAGGCAATTGCGGGGCCTGCAAATCCCGCTTGCTGGGTGGCGAGGTCAAGATGTCGGATTATTCCGAATATGCCCTGACCGATGATGAACGCGCCCAGGGGCAGATCCTGGCCTGCAGCTCCATTCCTGTGGCGGATTGCGATGTCGCCTGGCTGGATCTGGAAGAAACCGTGCAACACGCCCTGCAGGCGCTTGACTGCACGGTGGTGGCGGTGGAGCAGGCGACCCATGATATTGTCATCCTGCGCCTTCGGGCGGCGGCGGGCACCCTGGCCTTTTCCGCTGGGCAATACGCCTCGCTCCGCTTCAACAGACAGCCGCCCAGAGATTTCTCCATGGCCGGCGAACCTTATGGCGACATACTGGAATTTCACGTCCGCGCCATCGCGGATGGCCAGGTCAGTCAATTCGCGCAAAACAATATCCAGGTGGGCGATACCGTCGCCCTGTCCGGCCCCATGGGCCTGGCGTTTCTGCGCGAACTGCATACCGGGCCGATCCTGGCGATCGCGGGCGGCTCCGGTCTAGCGCCGATAAAATCAATTGTCGAAACGGCCTTGGCAGAGGGTATGGTACAGCCGATCACACTATATTTCGGCGCCCGGGAAGAACGGGATTTGTACCTGGTGGAGCATTTCGAGGCGCTGGAAGCCAAACACGTCAATTTCAGTTTCGTTCCCGTACTCTCGGAGGGCAAAGGCGCCACGACCAGGCGTACCGGCATGCTGGCGGTCGCCATCGCGGAAGACCTGACGACCATGGACGGCTGCAAGATCTATACTGCCGGCCCGCCACCCCTGGTCGATGCAATCCGCGCACTAGCTGACCGGCTGGGCGCCCGGGCGGAGGATCTGCATGCCGACCCCTTCTACACGGCCCACGAACTGGCGGCGCAGAAGTGACATTCAACACGGCAGCATGAGCGGAGACGAGATGAGCCAGACCGAGCAGCCAAAGGATAGCCGTCAGGCCTATTACGACCGCATCGCGCCGGCCAATCTGACCCCATTGTGGGAGGTGCTTGCCGACCTGGTGCCGTCAGAACCGAAAGTCCAGGCAGTGCCCGCAGTCTGGCACTATGACGATATTCGCCCCTATATCATGGAAGCTGGCGGCCTGATTACCGCCAAGGAAGCAATACGCCGGGTTCTGATTCTAGAAAATCCAAACCTTCGGGGCCAATCCAAGATCACCAATACGCTTTATGCCGGCTTACAATTGATACTGCCGGGCGAGCTTGCCCCCGCCCACCGCCATACCCCTTCCGCCCTGCGCTTCATCGTCGAAGGGAGCGGCGCCTACACGGCGGTGGAGGGCGAAAAAACCATCATGCAACCGGGTGATTTCGTCATTACGCCATCGTGGGCCTGGCACGATCACGGCAACGAAAGCGACGAACCCATGGTTTGGCTGGACGGTCTAGATTTTCCCATAGTCAATTTCTTTGACGCCGGTTTTGCCGAGGAACTGGATGCGGAATGCCAACCGCTATCGCGACCACCCGGCGATTCCCTAGCCCGCTATGGCGCGGGATTGCTACCCATGGGCTATGAAAGCGTTTCGCCCGCCTCACCGATCTTCAACTATCCCTACGAGCGCACCCGGGAGGCCCTCGAGCAGATGCGCCGCTCGGAAGAATGGGATGCCTGTCATGGCCTGAAAATGCGCTATGTCAATCCGGCCACCGGCGACCATGCCATGCCTACCATGGCCACATTCATGCAGTTGATACCGGCCAAAATGTCAACCGCTCCATATCGCGCCACCGATGGCATGGTCTACAGCGTGGTCGAAGGCTCGGGTCGGACCTTCGCCGGCGGCGAGGAGCTACCCTGGGGACCGCGGGATACCTTTGTCATTCCAAGCTGGTGCAGCCAT
>CAUZBE010000445.1:0-3212 GCA_963577885.1 Alphaproteobacteria bacterium | reverse complement strand
ATGCCGGTATCCACATAGCCCGGCGCGATGGCGTTGACCGTTATATTATATCGTGCACCTTCCTGGGCCAGCGCCTTGGTGAAGCCATGGATGCCCGATTTCGCCGCGGCGTATTTGGCGGCGACCTTGTAATCCGCCTCTTTCAGGGTCTCACAGATACCCCGGCTAATGCCCCGGATGCCGCCGGTAACCAGTGCTACTCTGCCCATAAGCCTGCCCTCCATCCTTCAAAGTTCTGTTTGCCCGAAACCTATCCGCCAGCCCCTCAGTTTGCTCTGATCAACGTGACACGGCAATAAGACAAAGGTCCGGACAATTGTTCGCCGACCGACGGATAATCCGTGTCATATTGTCACGTTCCGATTTTTCATGGCTGCCATTAATCACTTCAGGGCTAACAACCAGCGGGACAAGGGTTGCCATAGGTCGGCCTTGCCGCGCCGGCCAACTACCATGCCAATATGTCCCGCCGCCGGCTTGATTACCGTGCAATGGCCGATGGCATCAACCAAGGCCTTGGCCGAAGCCGCCGGTACAATGCGGTCATTCTCGGGGATCGCCGCCAAAACGGGCAGGCACACGCCGGCGGGATCGACGACCTGGCCACCAATGCGCCATTGCCGCCGCGCTAGGTTATTTTCACCGTACCAACCCAGCAGACACTCCCGCGCTACCTGGGCCGCTAGGAGAACACCGCCATTGACCCAGTCTTCCAGGGCCACAAAATGGGCTGCCTCCGCACCATCGGGATCGAGGGCCGCGAAATGGCGGAACTTGCGCTGTGCCAACCCTGGATCCAGGGCGACGAACAAGGCTTGCAGAACGTCGACCGGCAGGGCGCCGAAGCCCTGCAATAGAGTATCCAATGCCGGCGCGAGGGTTTCGACCGCGGGCCATCGCTGGCCACCGGCGTGAAAATCCCACGGCGTTGCCAACAGGGCTAGACCGGACAGATCATCCTGCCGCAGCAGCGTCAGGGCCATGGCAAGATCGCCGCCCATGCAATATCCGACCAGGGCCGGACGGCCCCTATCAGGCGTGCGCACCATGTCTTGCACCACATCCAGAGCTGGCGAGAGGCGGCGGCAAATATAATCATCCAGCGCAAACTTTAATTCCGCTTCACCCGGCGCGCCCCAGTCCACCAGGAACGGCCGATGGCCATGGCGGCGCAGCCAGCTCAGCAATCCGCGATCCGCGGTCAAATCCAGTACCTGGGCGCCATTGACCAGCGAGGGCACAAACAAAACCGGCAGGCCGTCACCGCCATAATCCAACAGCCGGGTGGTGCCCTGGCGCCAGACTTCGCGCCGACCCGCGCAACGCCGTGGTGGCCGCCTTACCTCTTGATAGGCCCGCACACCGGCCATCATGGCGCCCAACCGGGCCTGGCATTCCGCGGCTACGGCCTGAAATAGCTCGCCCGGATCACAATGCCTCAGATCCGCCATCAGATCCGCCGCCGCCGCCAACTCCAGCTGCCAGTGTAGCGAACCGTTCCGCGCACTGGGCAAGGCGGCGAGCGAACTCATCATGCTGGCCATCGCCGTGGACAGATGCAGGGCCAAGGGCCGCGGGCTCAATATGTGTTGTGCCTGGTTCGGTTGCAGCCCGTCCGGTTGCTGTCGCTCCACCCTCACGCCCTCCTTTCCCGGTCAATGCTCCGCCCGATAGGGCCTGCGCCATGATTTCAGCCGCCTCGGCGGCGGCGATACCAGCCGTGCCGGTCACGCCGGCCACGACCTGCTGCTCCCAAAGATCCAGATAGCGCCGGGCCAATGTGGCCATATCAGGCTTTTCCATCGCCTTAGTATAGTGCCGAGCGGCAATAGCGGCCAGAGCAGCGGCACCGAGGCTAAATGACGCATTGCAACGAAGATCTTGCGCACTGCAACATGAGAAGGCAATAGTGGGCCTTCGTTTGGCATCGGCGCCTGAAATTGAGGCTGATGGCGGGGAGAGTGAGGCGAGTATAGCTAATATGTCGAATAAATCTGAAGACACCATTGTCATCAAGAAATACGCCAACCGGCGCCTCTACAATACTGCGACGTCCAGTTATGTGACCCTGGATACCTTGTGCGGCATGGTCAAGGACGGCAAAAACTTCACCGTCCGGGATGCTAAGTCGGGCGAAGACATCACACGCTCGGTCCTGACCCAGATCATTTTTGAGGAAGAGAGCAAGGGGCAGAATCTGCTGCCTATATCCTTCCTGCGCCAATTGATAGGCTTTTATGGCGATAGCCTGCAAACCATGGTGCCCGGTTATTTGGAAAGCACCATGACCGCTTTCTCCCGCAACCAGGAACAGATCCGCCAACATCTAACGGAGAGCTTGGGCGATGCCAATCCTTTCCGTCAGGTAGAGGAACTGGGCCAGAAAAATATGGCCATGTTTCAGCAGGCCTTAGGCATGTTCGCGCCGTTCACCGGTGCGGGTAACGGCGTCAAAACTGATAGCCATGCCAGCCCGAAAGCCAAACCCGCGCCCGAACAACCCAATGTTGGCGGCGAACTGGATAGCCTGCGGGAACAATTAGCCCGCATGCAGCGGCAATTGGATCGCCTGTCAGACGAAAGTTAGTGTCCTGCCGGCTGATGCCGGATCTTCTTACGGTGAAGGCGGCGCGGGGCGGAAGATCAGGGATAGATTACCGGCCGGCATATCGACCTGCTGGAACAACGCCAGGCCATGGCTTTTGGCGGCGGCGACAACCTGATCAAGATCCCGTAAACCCCAGGCCGGATCGCGCCCTTTCAAAAATTTATTGAATTCCGCATCACTGTCCGTGGCCGGCTCGCCATTGCGCAAAAAGGGGCCGTACAAAAACAGAAGGCCACGGGCCGGGAGCAACCGGCCGGCCGCGGCCAACAGGCCAAGGCCCGCCGCCCAGGGAGCAATATGGAACATGTTGGCGCTGAACATAGCAACCAGATCCTCTCTGATGTCCGCCACTGGCCAATCCGCCGCAGCGGAATCCAGCAATCGGGCGGGCAAAATATTATTGCCCTGAACCTCCCGCGCCCAGGCATCGATGCCGGCCAAGGCATCGGGATCAACGTCGGACGGGGCCCAGGTGTGCCGGGGAAATGCAGAGGCAAACCAGGCGCCGTGCTGACCGCTGCCGGAGGCAATTTCCAGGACCGTGCCGGCAAGGGGCATGACCGGGCGCAGCGCCGCCAATATCGGCGCCCGGTTACGCGCCGCC
>CAUZBE010000444.1:0-3218 GCA_963577885.1 Alphaproteobacteria bacterium | reverse complement strand
AATTTTTGATAGATACTTCAGGCCGGTGTCGGGCAAAACAGTGACGATATTGGCGGAGCCCTCAAGGCGCTCCGCCAGCTTCATGCAGCCGAACAAATTGGCGCCGGAACTGCCACCGGCTAGGATGCCTTCGCTGGCCGCCAGCCGCCTGGTCATAGTGAAGGCATCATCGTCATTGAACTGCAACATCTCATCGATCACGGTGAAATCCATGCATTGGGCGATATGGTCTTCGCCGATACCTTCAACCTGATAGGGGGCGATCTCGCCTTCGTCGATCTGACCGGTTTTGAAGTAGGTATAGTAGATCGAACCGATGGGGTCGGGCATTAACACCTTCAGATCGGGATTTTGTTCCTTGAGATACCGACCTACGCCGGAGACGGTGCCGCCAGTACTGCCCGATGCGACAAAGTAGTCGACCTCGCCGCCCATTTGCCTCCAGATCTCGGGGCCGCTGGTTAGGTAGTGGGCCTCAGCATTCTTGGGATTGTCGTATTGGTTGACCATGAAGGACTTGGGTGTCGCGGCCGCGATATCGCGGGCGCGCTGTACATAATGGTCGGAGGTGCCGGGTACGGCCTCTGTCGGGCAAACGACGATTTCCGCGCCAAGCGCGGTCAAGGCCGCTTGTTTCTCTTTGGATACCTTGTCGGCATGGTCAGCACGGCGCGGTAGCCCTTTATGGCCGCAAGCATGGCAATCGCCGCACCTGTGTTTCCAGAAGTGTTTTCAATAATAGTGCCGCCGGGTTCCAGTTGCCCGTCTGTTCGGCATCTTGAATAATATGCCAGACGATCCGGTCCTTGATGCTGCCGGTCGGATTAAAAAACTCCAGTTTAGCGAAAATTTTGGCTTGGACCTCGGAAAACAGGTTTTCCAGCGCTACCAATGGCGTGTTGCCAATAGCGTCAAGAAGTTTGGTTGGAGTCGTCTGCAAGATTGTCACACTCTATGCCACGCAGTTTTCCAAGCCCGACATCTCGATGTTAAAATTTATACAAGCCGCGGCAGCAACCAATACTCGCTAGAATCGCCAGGCTTATACAGTCGCGGCCGTCGGACCGCTGTTATTCCGGTTCGACCGTATCATCGAGTGAGGGTTCGTCCTGTTGTCCTTTGGTCAATTCGACCTTGTCGGCTTTGGCCTGCGCCTTGGCAGCCTTCTTTTCCGCCTTACGCCGATCACGCTCCTGGCGTTCGAAACTATAATTGGGCTTTCTGGCCATGCGTACCATTCGTTTTTGGTCGCCGTATCTGGGCGCACATGCGCCAAGTGGCAATCCAGGTTTCTATATCCGAGGCGACTAGGAACCACGGCAATGTAGCAGCCCAGTTCCAGCCTGCCAATCCCGCTGGTCCGCGGTTACGTCGCAATCAAGCTACGGCGACGCGGTCAAAAACGCGGGTCTGACTATTAACGGTCTTGCTTAGTCGAGCGAGACTATATTTTCCGCTGCCGACCGGCCATCCCGTCCTGCAACAAGCTCAAACTCAACCTTCTGCCCTTCTCTTAGGCTTTGCAGCCCCGCGCGCTCGACGGCGGAAATATGTACAAAAATATCTTTTGAACCGTCGCCGGGCTCGATAAAACCAAACCCCTTAGTCGGATTAAACCACTTCACTGTTCCGTTTGCCATTGCCAGTCCCTTCAATTCACGATTGCCACAGGGGCTCTCGATCCCGATCGAGCCGCACCTTGCCACGTATGCGCGCTTCCCGAGCGTAGCGAGTTCGGATGCGAAAGCAGCTTAGCAAGATACGTCAAGGTGAGATGCAACGAATAGCACTTCATGGCATCGTCAGCGCGGCGTTGCAAGCATAGATTTGGAAAAATTGCGTAAGCGCCAACGTGTAGGTAAACGCGTTTGCCTAGTGTTGCGGGACGAACAAGCCGATGCGCATGACCCCCACGCCGGAAATAATCTCTCACGGATATTGAATTTTCTATTTTTAATGTATATATACTTATATATAATTAGAAACAAACGTCAACGCCATCGATTGACGACATGGACGTCACCATGTGCACCTGCGCCAAACTGCGCAGGACGACGCGGGTCGTGACGCAATATTTCGACGGCGCCTTAAAGCCCGCTGGCCTGACGCCGGGGCAATTCACGGTCCTTTCCGTGCTCTCGCAGCAGAGGCCGCAGCGGCAAACGCAATTGGCCGATACCCTGGCAATAGACGACACGACGCTGATCCGGAATGTACGCCCGTTGGAGAAAAGGGGTCTTGTTGCCACTGATACGGCGGGTGTGAAGACCCTGACCCTGACCACGGACGGCTCCCGCGCCCTTGAAGACGCCTTGCCCCACTGGCGGCAGGCGCAGGCCCGAATTATCAAGGCGTTGGGAACAGAAGGCTGGGGCGGTCTGATCGCCGGCCCTTCGTCGGCGACTGAGGCGGTCAAGGCGTGCTGACGGTATTTTTTTGGGTCCTGATGTGCATATACATATAATTTGGAGACAGATTGATGACAGAAACAAATATGTTTATGGACGATGCGCCGCTGCGATGGACCGTGGCCCGGAGCGCCGGGTTAAGCGTTTTGATGCTGTTATCGTTTGGCGGCGCCTATTTCGTCGTCGCCATGATGGCCGTAGTTGAACTGCTACGCTGGCGGAGCAAGCACTTGGCCCGCGGCGCGGATAGCCAGTAGGAATTGCTGTCCACATGTGAACCCGGCAGATTTCCAACCCCTCGTGGAAACGATTTATTAGTAAGGCGTTTGTAAATTTGCACCGCGCCCAGCGATTTTTTAGGGTATCAGATGACCCACGAAGATTCGTTTGCGATCGTGACGCCGCAATTGCGGCGCGGCGAAAAGGGTGTCTGGACCGAGCGGCCCCAACCGTTGGCGCGCGCTAAATCCAAAATTCTAGTATTTTTGTTTGGCATTCCGTTCTTTGGCTTTGCCGTATTCTGGACCCACACGGCGGCCCAATCGGGAGATGCGTTATTCCGGCTGTTTGGCATTCCATATTTACTGGTCGGCGCCGGAATTATGCTGTCGCCAGTCTGGTCATGGGTGGAGGCGAAGAATTGGCCGATCTATGCCATTACGAACCAACGCCTGTTCATCATCCGCACCTTTCCCCGACGCAGGGTTGTATCGTTCAAACCTGCGGACATTACCCGGGTTGAGCGCACGACCAAGGCGGACGGCTCTGGCACACCATTTTCGCTGAAGACATCCGACGGGGCCAACAGGG
>CAUZBE010000443.1:0-3227 GCA_963577885.1 Alphaproteobacteria bacterium | reverse complement strand
CGACCTCGTCGGTCAGGGTCCAGGTATGGACCGGCCGGTAGGTCAGCGTCACGGTGCCGCTATCGGCAATCCAGGCGAGCGTGTGTTTCATCCAATTGTCGTCGTCGCGGTCAGGATAATCTTCATGGGCATGGGCGCCGCGGCTTTCTTTGCGGGCGTCGGCCGAATGCATGGTCGCCAACGAACAGGCCAACAGGTTTTCCAATTCCAGGGCTTCGACAAGATCAGAATTCCAAATCATGGAGCGGTCCGAAAGCTGGATATCGGCGATGGTGCCTGAGATCTGATCTATTATTTTGACGCCTTCGGCGAGGACATCGGATGTCCTGAAGACGGCGGCGTTTTCCTGCATGGCGCGTTGCATGGCCAGCCTGATCTCACTGGTTTTGGTGCCGCCGTCAGCAAAGCGGAGCCTGTCCAGGCGATCAATGGCGTGATCGGCGCTATCGGCGGCGAGCGGTTGCAGCGGCGCACCGGGGGTGAGCAATTCGGCGGCCTTGTCTGCGGCGGCGCGGCCAAACACGACCAGGTCCAGAAGCGAATTGGTCCCGAGCCGGTTAGCGCCGTGGACAGACGTAGACGCGCATTCGCCGATCGCCATCAGGCCCGGTGTGGTGGCGTCAGGATCATCATCCGTCGGTCGCAGGACTTCACAGTAATAATTGGTTGGGATTCCTCCCATATTGTAATGCACCGTCGGCAGCACCGGGATCGGTTCCTTGGAGGCGTCTACGCCGGAGAAAATTTTTGCCGATTCGGTGATACCCGGCAGACGCTGATGAAGCAGGTCTTCGCCCAGGTGTTCCAGATGCAGGAATATGTGATCCTGCTCATCGCCAACTCCCCGCCCCTCGCGGATTTCGATGGTCATGGCGCGGCTGACCACATCGCGGCTGGCCAGATCCTTGGCCGTCGGCGCGTAGCGTTCCATGAACCGTTCACCCTTGGTGTTGGTCAGGTAGCCGCCTTCGCCGCGTGCCCCTTCGGTAATCAAGCATCCGGAGCCATAGATGCCCGTCGGGTGGAATTGGACGAATTCGTGGTCCTGTAGCGGAAGTCCGGCCCGCGCGATCATGCCGTTGCCGTCGCCCGTGCAGGTATGGGCTGAGGTGCAGGAAAAATAAGACCTCCCATAGCCGCCGGTCCCCAGCACCACCAGGTTGGCGTGGAAACGGTGAATGCTGCCGTCGTCCAAGTTCCAGGCGACAATGCCCTGGCAGGCGCCGTCGGCGTTCATGATCAGGTCGATGGCGAAGTATTCGATGAAAAATTCAGCGTTTTGTTTCAGGCTTTGCTGGTAAAGGGTGTGCAAAATGGCATGCCCGGTCCGGTCGGCGGCGGCACATGCGCGTTGCACTGGGGCCTCGCCGAAATTACGCATGTGGCCGCCGAAGGGGCGCTGATAGATTTTGCCTTCGGGCGTGCGCGAAAACGGCACCCCGTAGTGTTCGAGCTCATATACCGCCGGCACCGCTTCGCGGCACATGAATTCGATGGCATCCTGATCACCCAGCCAATCCGATCCCTTGACCGTGTCATACATATGCCAGCGCCAGTTGTCCTCGGCCATGTTGCCGAGCGCCGCGCTTATGCCGCCCTGGGCGGCGACGGTGTGTGACCGGGTCGGAAAGACCTTGGTGACACAGGCAGTTTTCAGGCCCGCGGTGGCCATACCCATGGTCGCCCGCAAACCAGCGCCGCCGGCGCCGACGACGATAACGTCGTATTTATGATCGGTGATCGGGTAGGCCTGGGCCATAGGACATCAGCCTCCGAATGCCAGTTTAGCAACGGAATAAATCGTGAAAACGCTTAGGAAAATGGCGCCCAGCTTGACTCCTATCAAGGCCACAAAGCGGACCGCCTCATGGTGGATGTAATCTTCGATAATTACCTGCATGCCGATTTGACCATGGTGGTAGACGGCGATGGTCAACAGGATTAGCAGCACCGGATTACCATCCGCACTGGCCCAGGCGACGAAGGTGGCGTGGTCGGCGTTAACCATGGAAATCGCCGATACCACGAACCACAAGATCAACGGCACCAGGGCGATGGCGGTAATCCGTTGCGCCCACCAATGGCCGACGCCGCCTTCCGTAGATAGACCGCTGCCTCGAACCCTGCTGAGTGTTGAACGGAGTTCCATTAAATCGCTCCCGCCACCCAATATCCGGCAAGGAAGGTAAGAACCGTCATCACGCCGGTGAAGATTAATACCGCCCAGCCCGAAATATTAAGTTTATCCATTTCGTAGCCCCAACCGATATCCCAGGCCAGGTGACGGATGCCGTTGGCCAGGTGGTAAAACGTCGCCCCGGTCAGTCCCAACAACACCAAACGCCCAAACCAGGAACCCAGGAACCATTGCGCCCGGGCAAAAGCCTCGGGCCCGTAGGTGGCCGAGGCAATCCAGTAGGTCATCATCACCGCACCGGCCCAAATAACGACGCCGGTGATCCGGTGCAGGATTGACAATATAGAGGTGAGCTGGGGTCGATAAACCTGAAGATGCGGTGAGAGTGGTCGGTTACCGGATGGCATGGGCGAAAACCTCTCAAACAAGGGCGGAAACGCTTTGTGAGGCGCTTCCACGTCAATAAATTGGTAAACGGACGACAGGGCTAAGTCAACGCTCACGGGCTCTATAGATTGAGCCTTCGGGGCGGCGCGATGGTTGCGCCAGGTGGACGGCCCCATATCATTCTCTTGCTCGGGGCGGGGTTTCGGTACTGCCGGTTGAGTATTTTTCTAAGATATTGGTTTTACTATATGTTTATTTAAACTGTGAATAGTCATGTGGATAACTTGTGGGCCATTAATGAAAGAATAAGACAGTTATACACAGAATAGTTGATTTAGGGTCCTGTTTTTAATTGAAAATATCATTCGAAATTTACATCATTCACCGTGTACGCGAAAGCGTTGCCGCGACGGATTCTTGACCTTGCGTTTGCCGATCTTTCGGGATCGGTAGCGGGCTGAAAAGAAGACGTTGACCCGAGGCGGAATGGGGCTCTGCCCACAAGACGCCGAGGGGATGCATCTAGAAAAGCATTACGCGGTTTTCCGCAGTTGTGGATTTAGGTGCAGGCAGGGGTCTCGTTGATCGCGAGACGGACTTTTCGCGAGACGGCCGCTCTCCCTGGTGGGTGTTGGCAGTCCCGTGAAGCAAAGGGTCCGTAGCGCGTGGGGGGCTTATGTTATCGGCGGTTCGCGGAAGGGGG
>CAUZBE010000442.1:0-3240 GCA_963577885.1 Alphaproteobacteria bacterium | reverse complement strand
TGTTGGGTTTAATCAGCTCTTGCCAGTTTTTCTGAATCACGGACGAAACCTCATTCTTTAGTCGGCGCTTTGCAGCGACCATTGCTTCATTATGAAAATTTGGCCATTTGGTGGCCGATGATAAATAGCGGCGCGTCTACACGCGGCGACGCTTACGCGGGCGGCAACCATTATGCGGAATGGGCGTGACATCCTTGATAGTGGTAATCGTAAAGCCCGCCGCACCAAGAGCCCGCAAAGCCGATTCCCGACCCGAACCAGGCCCTTTAACCATTACTTCCAGTGTCTTCATGCCATGCTCCATTGCCTTTCGCCCAACATCCTCAGCCGCCATCTGCGCCGCATACGGCGTTGATTTCCGGGACCCTTTAAAGCCCGAAGCGCCGGCAGAGGACCAGGCTATGGTGTTCCCCTGCGCATCCGCGATGGTGATCATGGTATTGTTAAACGTCGCATTCACATGCGCGATGCCCGATGTAATATTCTTGCGTTCGCGTTTCCGCACACGTGCGGCTGTTGGCCTTGCCATATTCGTTTCCTGTATGTCAGCCGAAGGCTACTTCTTGCCAGTAATTGGCCGGGCGCGCCCCTTGCGGGTTCGCGCATTGGTGTGGGTTCTTTGACCACGGACCGGCATACCCCGCCGATGCCGTATGCCGCGATAACAGCCTAGGTCCATCAGCCGTTTGATGTTCATGGCGATTTCACGCCGCAATTCGCCCTCTACCTGGTGATCGCGGTCGATGACCTCTCTGATACGTCCCAGTTCGTCATCACTAAGCTCATTGATGCGCATGGTGGCATCGACATCACTCGACGTGCAGATCGATTTCGCCGACGTCCGGCCGATCCCATGGATGTAGGTAAGCGCAATCGCCGCTGGTTTGTTCGGTAAATTGATACCTGCTATTCGCGCCATGCCGAGTCTCCCCCGATTTGGCGATAACGGCCTTGAATTTTCATCATTTTCTTCCGTGCCCGAAGCTGCGGGATTATAGGTAATATCGCTTGCAAGTCAACAATCACCCGGCCGCAACAATCTGTTCAATTTCACGCGTTACTTCTTCAATCGCGGCCATCGCATCGACCGTTCTCAACTGCCCCTTGTCGCGGTAGTACGGCAACAGCGGCGCAGTTAGTTTTTCATAGGCTTTCAGCCGTGCTTTTACCGTTTTGGGTTTATCGTCCGCGCGCCTGGTAAATTCCTGATAACCACAATGATCGCAAAGCCCGTCCACACCCGGTTTATTAAACTCGTCATGGTAACCGGCACCGCATTTCGCGCAGCTGAACCGCCCACCAATACGATTAGCCAGTACTTCCGCATCAACCGACAATTCGATGACGTGATCGAGTTTAAGACCTTTTTCGGCCAACATTGTATCGAGCGCTTCAGCTTGGGCGGTCGTCCGCGGAAAACCATCCAGAATAAACCCGTCATCGCAATCTGGCTGCACAATACGCTCGGAAATCATGCGAATCATAATTTCATCGGGCACGAGCGCGCCAGATTCCGTGATTTCCCGGACTTCCTTGCCAAATTCACTGCCTGACGCAATTGTCGCGCGAAGCATTTCGCCCGTGGAAAGTCGAATCAAATGGTGACGTCGTTCAAGTTCCTGCGCCTGAGTACCTTTGCCGGCACCAGGAGGGCCTAAAAGAATCAGCTTCATCCGCGACGACCCCGCAAGCGGGATTTTTTGATAAGTCCTTCATATTGATGCGCCAGGAGATGCGACTGCACCTGTGCCACCGTATCCATCGTCACGGTCACAACGATCAGCAGACTCGTACCGCCGAAATAAAATGGCACCGCATAATTGGAAATCAGCAGCTCAGGCAGAATACTGACGGAGACAAGGTAGATCGCGCCAAGCACGGTAATCCGCGTAAGGACGTAATCCAGATAATCGCCGGTATTCTTGCCGGGACGGATTCCTGGAATAAAGCCGCCGTTTTGCTTGAGATTGTCAGCCGTTTCCTGCGGATTGAAGACGACAGACGTATAGAAAAACGCAAAAAATGCGATCAGGAGCGAATAAAGACCAAGATAAACGGGTTGGCCGCGGCCAATATACGCCGTTACCCCTGCCAGCCACTCGGGCCCCTGTCCGGCCGCGCTGAAACCGGCAACGGTAATCGGCAGCAAGAGCAACGAGCTTGCGAAAATGGGCGGAATAACACCGGCCGTATTGATCTTGAGTGGTAGGTGGGAACTGTCGCCGCCGAACATTTTGTTGCCAACCTGTCGCTTCGGATATTGGACCACCAATCTTCGTTGCGCGCGCTCGACGAAAACGATAACGGCAATGACAACCACCGACATCAGCAGCAGGAAGACGATGAAACCGGCCGACAGCGACCCGGTACGGCCCAGCTCCAGCGTACCGGCCAGGGCGGCGGGAAGGTTCGCGACAATACCGGCAAAGATGATCAGCGAAATACCATTACCAACGCCGCGCGCGGTAATCTGCTCGCCCAGCCACATAAGGAACATGGTGCCACCAACCAGCGTGATCACGGTGGTGATGCGAAAGAATAACCCGGGGTCTATGACGGCGGAACCCTGCGACCCGGCCGTCCCCTCAAGCCCAACCGATATGCCATAGCCCTGCAGGGCAGCCAATAGGACGGTCCCGTATCTTGTATATTGGTTAATCTTTTTGCGCCCCGGCTCTCCCTCTTTTTTCATCTGTTCAAAATAAGGGGATACCGAGGTCAGCAGCTGCATGATAATCGCCGCCGAAATATACGGCATGATGCCCAGGGCGAAAATCGTCATACGGCCAAAGGCGCCACCGGCGAACATATCGAAGACCGCCAGCAGGCCACCGGCCTGACCCTGGAAAATTTCCTTTAGAATATTGGGGTCGATACCCGGAAGCGGAATATAGGTCCCCAGCCGGTAGATGATCAACGCACCGAGCGTAAACCATAGCCGTTTTTTCAACTCGGTTGCCTTACCGAGCTGGCCAAAATTCATATGCGCGGCAAGTTGTTCAGCGGCAGATGCCATGGTGCCTCCGGTCGGGCGCTAGCCCTTGACCTGTCCTTGCGCTGCGGAATTCCTGGATGGCGCCTTTGCCGGCGCCGCGACGATCACCGATCCCCCGGCTTTTTCAACGGCAGCAACGGCGGCCTTGGAGGCCCCCGCCACCTCGATAGTGATCTTGGTATTGAGCGCTCCCTTTGCAAGGAGACGAACGCCGTCTTTCGGCGTTTTGATTAATCCGGCCGCTT
>CAUZBE010000441.1:0-3246 GCA_963577885.1 Alphaproteobacteria bacterium | reverse complement strand
AGGGTGCGGGAGCCGACCGGGGTGCCGGTTTCCAGATAAGACTCCACTACGGCGCGAAATATTTCGCGGTTGCGTTGGTCTAGGGCACCAATTTCGGGCAGATGAGGTGATCGTAATGCCATTGTCTATACAATGTAGGGACGCCCCCCGCACGCGTCAACGCAGCCCTAGACTATGGTGCCCTGGAAGGCTAGTAAGGCGCCTGTATTTATCCCGGAAATTAGGAGAATTTGCCATGCGTCCGTCTGGCCGTGCCGTCGATCAATTACGTGAAGTCACCCTGGAACCTGGTTTTGCCAAATATGCGGAAGGCTCCTGCCTGGTTAGATTTGGCGATACCCACGTGCTCTGCGCTGCCTCTCTGGATGACCGGGTGCCGCCCTTTTTGCGCAACAGAGGCCAGGGCTGGGTAACGGCGGAATATGGCATGCTGCCGCGTTCCACCCATACCCGCACGGATCGGGAAGCGGCACGGGGCAAGCAATCAGGCCGAACCCAGGAAATTCAACGCTTGATCGGGCGTTCCCTGCGCGCGGTCACCGATCTAAAGGCCATAGGTGAGCGGCAAATCCGTCTGGACTGTGACGTTTTGCAGGCGGACGGCGGCACCCGAACCGCCTCCATCACCGGGGCCTGGGTGGCGCTGCATATTGCGCTTGCCGGCATGCTGAAACGGGGGCTGATTGAAAAGATGCCCTTGAACGACCATGTCGCCGCCGTCAGTTGCGGCCTGTACAAGGAATCAGCGGTGCTAGATCTGGATTACGCCGAGGATTCCAATGCCCAAGCGGACGCCAATTTTGTCCTGACCGGCAATGGCGGTATCGTGGAAATCCAGGGCACGGCGGAAGAGGATCCATTCACTAGGGTGCAATTTGACAGTTTGTTGGAATTGGCCGAACTGGGCATCGGTAAATTGGTCGGATTGCAAAAACAGGCCATCGAGGTTTAGACGAATGACCCGCCGCTTCTCGGCGCCGCGCCTGGTTGTTGCCTCTCACAACGCCGGCAAGGTGCGGGAGATCGCGGATCTTTTGGCGCCTTTTGCCATCGATATCGTCTCGGCCGCGGAACTGAATTTGCCGGAACCGGAAGAGACCGGCGATACCTTTACCGCTAATGCCCTTTTAAAGGCGGAGGAGGCGGTCCAGGGTTCCGGGCTACCGGCCCTCGCCGACGACAGCGGTCTGGCGGTGGAGGCCCTGGATGGCGCGCCCGGCCTCTATTCCGCCCGCTGGGCCGGGCCGGAGCGGGATTTCCAAATGGCCATGGCCCTGGTGCAGGAAAAACTGGGCCAGAACCCTAATCGGCGGGCCTATTTCATATCGGTCCTGGCCCTGGCCTGGCCCGACGGGCATACGGAATGTTTCGAGGGGCGGGTCCATGGCGACTTGATCTGGCCGCCCCGGGGCGATAAAGGCTTCGGCTATGACCCGATGTTCCTGCTCGATGGCTATGATATGACATTTGGCGAAATGAACTATGACGAAAAACAAAGTATTTCCCATCGCGCCGTGGCCTTTCAGAAGCTGATTGATGGCTGTGTCGGCGCGCCCTGAGAGAGACGGAACGCGGGCCGAGGCGCGCGGCTTTGCGATCTATCTGCACTGGCCCTTTTGTCTGGCCAAATGTCCCTATTGTGATTTCAACAGCCACGTGCGCGATCAGGTCGACCAGGCTGCCTGGCGTAGGGCTTTGTTGGACGAAGTGGACCAGGCCGCCGCGCGGCTGCCGGGGCGGGTGGTCAGCAGCATCTTTTTTGGTGGCGGCACGCCGTCCCTGATGCCGCCCGAGACGGTTTCCGCCCTATTGGACCAAATCGCCGGCCACTGGTCCATGAACGGCGCCATGGATGGGGAGGCGGACGGGGGCGTGGAGATTACCTTGGAAGCGAATCCGACATCGGTGGAGGCCGGCCGGTTTCGCGCCTATGCGGCGGCTGGCGTCAACCGCGTGTCCCTGGGCGTGCAGGCCCTAAACGATAAAGATTTGCGCCGCCTGGGCCGCAATCACGACGCCAAGGAGGCCATGGCCGCCCTGGAACTAGCGCGCGAGACCTATTCTCGCTGCAATTTTGATTTGATCTATGCCCGACCCGGTCAGGATGTGGGGCAGTGGCAGGCGGAGCTGACCCAGGCCCTGGCCCTGGAGCCGACCCATCTATCTCTGTATCAATTAACCATTGAAAAGGGTACCGCCTTCGACGGCACGGTGCAGGCGGCGGATAGCGATCTGGCCGCCGATTTGTACGAAGCGACCCAGGCGGCTTGCGCGGCGGCCGGTCTGCCGGCCTATGAAATCTCCAACCATGCGGTGCCGGGCCAGGAAAGCCGCCATAATCTAGCTTATTGGCGCTATGCCGAATATCTGGGCTTAGGTCCGGGCGCCCATGGCCGGCTGCTCATTGATGGGCAACGCCTGGCGACTAGCCAGCGGACCTCGCCCGAGCGCTGGCTAGAGGGCGAGCGGCGGACGACGGAAACCGTGCTCTCGAGCGAAGAGCGGGCGACCGAGATGTTAATGATGGGCATGCGCCTGACCCAGGGCGTGAACGGGCTGGATTTTCTGGCCGAGGTTGGGGTGCCCCTGGCGGATTGGCTGGCTGGGCCCGGCCTGGACCGGTTGGTGGATGGGGGGCTCTTGATCTGGCGGGGAGATCACCTGGCCGCCAGCGCCGATGGCCTGCAGGTGTTGAACGCGGTGTTGGCGGAATTGTTGCCTTGACCCAAGGGTGGGGACATGGTGAACAGAAATATGACAGCAGAAAGTTCACATAGATCGGCCTTGATTACCGGTGGGGCCATACGCGTCGGCGCGGCTATGGCCCAGGCCTTGGCAGCGGACGGCTGGCACGTGGCGATCCATTATCATGGCTCCGGCGGCGCGGCGGAGGCGCTGTTGGCAAAAATCCAGGCGGCTGGTGGCCACGGCCACCTGGTGCAAGCGGATCTGCGCAAAGTCAGGGCGGTCGCCGGACTGATCGCCGCCGCCGGCCGGGACGCCCCGCCGCTGAGTTGCTTAATCAACAACGCTTCGTTATTTGAAAATGATGCGGCCCTGAATATGACCCAAGACAGTTGGGACGACCACCAGGCGGTCAATTTGCGCGCGCCGGTGTTCCTGGCCCGCGACTTCGCCCGGAACCTTGATGCTCAAAACCTTACAGATGGCCTCCCAGGCGTCGTGATCAACCTGCTGGACAACAAGATATTTGCTCTGAACCCCGACTTTTTTTCTTACACCATC
>CAUZBE010000440.1:0-3252 GCA_963577885.1 Alphaproteobacteria bacterium | reverse complement strand
TCCAATGGCATACACTGGCAGGAGAATTGGTTTTCTGTCACCAAGAATACGCCTCAGCCGATCGACGGCGGCTTCGTTTACGATATAGGTAACCAAGCGTGAGGCCGCTTCCCGATCGCCGGTCTTGGCCGCCATATAATCTGGATGACCATCGCGTTTACAAACCGAGGAGAGGGTTATGGTAGCCGGCATTTCCGCCGGCCAGCAGGTCCGCGCAACTCTGGCTGCTTCTGCGTTCACCCTTTTTTCATCCCGCCCCGGGTTGCCAGGAAGGCTTCGATAACCGCTTGCGCCTGGCCTGTGGCAAAGGCTTCCTGTTGTCCCAGAACGCCGGCCCGGAAGGCCTCCTCGAAGCCGGCCAGGGCGATTTCGCGAAAGCGCGCTTTGGTTCGAGCCCAGGCGGCGGAGGGCTTGGCGGCCAGGGTTTCGGCCACTTCACAGGCCTTGGCGACGACCTGATCTTGGTCCACCATATAATTAATCAAGCCAAGAGCGTGGGCTTCCGGGCTCTCCATCAGGCGCCCGGTCATGGACAATTCCTGGTTCTTGGACCAACCCAGATGCAGGGACATCCAGTACGAGCCCATGATCGAGGGGATGGCGGCGTTAATCTCGGGCTGCCCCATGCGGGCGCCGGGGTGGCTGACGCGCAGGTCGGACACCAGCGCGATTTGAAAACCGCCCCCCGCCGCGATGCCGTTAATGGCGGCGATGACCGGCTTGTTGGTCAACAGGACCTGGCGGTAAACATTACAGGCGGTGCCGAACCAGGTTTCGATATCGGCAACCTGCATGCCGCGCGCCTCGTGCAAATCCACTCCGGCGCAAAAGGCGCGCTCTCCCGCGCCGGTCAAAACAATGCCCCGCACCCCATCATCGCTATCGAGTTCAATTAGGCTGGCGGCGATGCCGCGCGCCAGGGCCAGGGACAAGGCGTTCAGGTTATCGGGCCGGTTAAAGCGCAAGATGGCGATCTCGCCCGCGCGCTCCACCTCTACAACGTCAGCCATCGGAGCGGACTTTGACGTAGCTGCCCGGCGCATCTTCAAGCGCCGGGGCCGCCTTGCTACCGGGTTGGCGCGCTTCAATCTTGGGGCCGGATCGCTTGGCGATCCATTTGCCCCATTGCGGCCACCAGGAGCCGTCGTGTTGGCTGGCGCCGGCGAACCATTCATCCGGCATGGCTGGGTTTTCCGGATTTCTCCAATAACCGTATTTTTTTGCCGCCGGTGGATTGACGACGCCGGCGATATGGCCCGACCCCGCCAGGGTAAAGGTGGTCTCGCCGCTATAGAGCTGGGTAGCGACGTAGGTGCCTTTCCAGGGCGCGATATGATCTTCCTTGGTGGAGATGATGTGCACAGGGATATTGACTGTTTTCAGGTTGATGGGGGTGCCGCCCAGTTCGATCCCGTCGGGCTGGGACAGCAGATTTCGTTGATACATGTTGCGCAGGTAGAAACTGTGCATTTTTGCCGGCATACGGGTCGCATCCGAATTCCAGTACAATAGATCGAAGGGGAAAGGATCCTTGCCCATCAAGTAGTTGTTGATGACGAAGGACCAGATCAGATCATTGGAGCGCAGCATATTGAAGGTGGTGGCCATCGTCGCGCCGTCCAGGATGCCGCCCTGATCCTCCATCTTTTGTTCCAGCTGGCTCAATTGCGCGTCATCGACGAAGACCGAAAGGTCGCCGGCTTCGGTGAAATCCACCAGGGTGGTGAAAAAGGTCGCGGATTTTATGCGTTGGTCGTCCTTGGCCGCCATATGGGCTAAGGTCGCACCGGTCAAAGTGCCGCCCAGGCAATAGCCGATGATGTTGACGTCATCTTCGCCACTGGCGGCCTTGATACCGTCCAAGGCGGCATAGATACCTTCGAACATGTAATCTTCGAAGGTTTTCTCCACCAGGCGTTGATCCGGGTTCACCCAGGAAATCACGAACACTGTCAGGCCCTGGTCCACGGCCCATCTGATGAAGGAATTCTCCGGCTTCAGATCCAGAATATAAAATTTGTTGATCCAGGGCGGGACGATCAGCAGGGGCCGTTTGTGCACTTTGCCGGTGCTGGGTGCATACTGGATCAGTTGCATCAGGTCGCTTTGCCAGACCACCTTGCCTTTACTGACGGCAATATTTTCCCCCACCGCGAAGGCATCCTGGTCGGTCATTCTGATCGCCAGCTTGCCCTTGCCGCGCTCCAAGTCGTCCAGCATGTTCTGTAGGCCGCGCACCAGATTCTCGCCCTTGGTCTCCATGGTTTCGCGCAATACTTCCGGGTTGGTAGCGACAAAGTTGGAGGGCGCCATGGCGTCGATAAACTGCCGGGTATAAAAATTCACCCTGTGGGCCGTGGCCTCGTCTAGACCATCCACGTCTTGCACCGTGTTTTGCACCCAGCGCGAGGTCAGAAGATAGGATTGTTTGATGAAATCGAAAATCTGGTTCTTTTCCCATTCATTGCCCCGAAAACGCTTGTCGCCCTTCTCCGGTTTAATCAGCGGTTCCGCGCCTTCGCCCAGAAGGCCCTTGGCGGCATTCTGCCAAAGATTCATATAGTCCTGCCACAGGGCCGTCTGCGCTTCGACCAGTTTAGCCGGATCGGACATCATTTTCGTGGTCAGTTCCATGAACGCGGAACCGATATTGAATGGGTCGGAGCCGGCTTTCCCGCCTTCCTTGGCCTGCTGTTGCAGGAAATCGTTAACCAGATGCTGGCATTGTTCCGCCACCTTTTTCATGTTCTCGGAAAATTCAGCGGCCTGCTTGCCAGCCGATCCAGTTGCGCTGGTTCTGGTGTCTTGGGTCATGGCGGGCCTCGATCCTCGGTAAGCGTATCCATGAATTTACCATTACGGGCTTAACCAATCCAATGCCAAAGTGGTTCGTTAAAGATAGAAACAGTTGTTAGCAAAGTACCTGAAGTCTATAAGAATGGCTATTATTGTACCCAAGGGGCGATGCAGCGATCCAAGTTAGATTAGTCGCCAGTTATATTGTCGCTAGTTAGAGGGAGCATGCGCGGGATGAACGGACAGATAGCAGGGGACCACGGCGGTAAGGCCGGGCGTAAATCCCTACCGTTAGCCGCTTTGGCGTTGGCGCTTGTCTTGGCCGGCTGTGCCCAGACCCCAGATTGGGTCAATCCGGTAAACTGGGTCGACGGCATGCTTGATAAGACCCCAAATTGGGTCAATCCGGCAAACTGGGTCGAGGGCATGCTTGACAAGGATGCGGACCAGGTGCCA
>CAUZBE010000439.1:0-3274 GCA_963577885.1 Alphaproteobacteria bacterium | reverse complement strand
GCAAGACAGCCGCCAACAACAAACCCGGCACGGTCAGCGTAGCGCAAACCGCGGTGCTGCCCAGAAAAAATGCCCGACGTGATTGCAAATTTTTCTCTCCTCGTACTGACGCGCTCTTAAAAACGGCGTTGAAGTTTCAGCCGGGCGTACCGGTCTTCTGATTTCAAGGTTAATTCAAAGGCATAGGTTTCGCGCAGGGCAGTCATGGGAATATCCACGCCGGCCGTACCCGTTGACCAGGCCTTGCGGTACAGATCGGCTATTGAGGTGATGGTTTTGCCATTTACCTTGACGATGACATCGTCGGCCTGCAGACCGGCTTGCTCCGCCGGGCCTTCCGGGGCCAGACCGATAACCCGGACCTGGCCCTCGACTTCCGTCGTGAACATACCCATCCACGGCCGGTACGACGCCGCCGTGCGCCCCTTGCTCAACATTTCCGCAAAGATAGGCGTCAACAAATCAATGGGCACGAACATGTTGCCACTGTGGCCGCCCAGATCGGTGGTCGCATCCTCCACATAAAGCGAGCCAATGCCTAACAATTTGCCGTCATCGCCTATCAGGGCGGTGCCGCCCCAATTTGAATGGGCGGGCGATGTGAAGATGGCCTCTTCCAGCATATATTCCCAATAGCCGGCAAATTCACGCTTGCTGACAACCCGGGCAGCGACGGCGCCGTCGCGGCCGCCATGACCGGCAACCAGAACGCTATTTCCCACAATCAGATCCGCCGAACGGCCCAGAGCGAGGGATGGCAGGCCCAAAGGCTCTAGCGCACGGACAAGGCCAAAGCCGCTGTCATAATCATAAGCGACCACTTCCGCCGCGACCATGCGCCCGTCGGCGGCAGTGATGGCGATCGCCATGGCCTCGACGATCAAATATCCGATAGTCAGGATCAGGCCGCTGTCATCAATGATCACGCCATTGCCATCCCGCTCCGTGCCCAGGAAGGGCGCGGTATATCCATCGGCCGGAATTTCGGCATGCAGTTGCACCACCGCCGAGAGGGCAGCATTCACATCAAAGGGCAGCTTTGCCGCTTCCGCCGACGATGTCAGCGCTGCCGCGAACGTCATGGGCAGCAGCCCCTTGGGCTGATGCCCATTTACCTTTTCCAAGTCGCTCATGAAGCTTCCACCATTCGCCGCTCAATGTAGGGGATGTTAGCCGAAACCATAGGTTAGAGTAGTGGCGGCGTAGGACCAAAGACGAAATTGATTCGGATGTTGTTTAACTTTTTCGAGGTGGTGACGAAGACGCCATTCCGATCTTGGCCCGGCGGATTCCCAATTAGAACGCGATGCGTTCGTCATAGAGATCGTACAAATCACCAAAACTGCCGTCGACGGTACGGCAATCGTTGACCAATAGACTGGCCCGGAACTCGTACCCTTACCCAGCTTTGGTGGGATGAACCGCCCCTCGTCCAAATCCGGGTGGTTGGCGATGGCCGACAGTTTTTCTGTGGACGGGACGGCGGGATCGGCCATTTTATGGGCCAGGACCTGCATCAGCGATGGTTCCATACCCTGGTCGCGCAATAACGAGCAATTCATCTTCACGTGGCCATCGGGATCGGGATATAGGACGCCGTCATCGATCTTAGCCCGCATGAGGAACAGCGGCCTGATAGAGCCATCGGCATATTGCAGATAGGGATAGCCGTAACATAGCAGTGATGCGCCATAGGTCGCCAAAAACCGCTCTAAATCGCCGCCATCCTCCGGCAGCGGGGTAGCCTGATTGTGGTTGGTAAAGATACCTTCGGCGGCAACGGACAATTCCACATAAGCGGGCATGCCCCTGGCTGCAGGAACGCGTAATTCATGCACCTGTTCTCCCTCGATCATCCACCACTACGAACGCATCAGCGCGGATAGACCAGCGCGCGGCGCGGCGCCATGACCCGTCTCGGCAAGACCGGCTTGCCTGACGTCGTCGGTTGCTACAACCTGGCGCACAGGCTGTGCCATCTTGCGATCCCAGAATATTTGTGTACTTGATCGAAAGCGGCCGGAAATGGGTCCGTTCCGGGAGAAAACGTAGGCTAAACCCGATGCCTTTTGGTTAACCGAACAATAAAAAGCCGGCGCCTTGTAAGGCGCCGGCTAGCTGTAACCGAAAATCGCTATTTACGTTACTTAGTCGCCTCTTGCAGATAGGCTATCAAGTCATCCCGCTGCGGCTGTTTCCTAAGTCCGGCAAAGGCCATTTTGGTCTTTGGCACTAGCTTCCTGGGCTTGATCAAAAATTTGTCCAAGGTAGCAGCGTCCCAGACGATTCCCGATGCCTTCATGGCGGCGGAATATTTGAAGCCTTCGATGCTTGCCGCCTTGCGGCCAAAGATACCGTGTAAATTAGGACCGATCTTGTTCTTCCCGCCCGCTTTGAGGGTGTGACAGGCTTTGCATTTTTTGAATACTTTTTGGCCTTTCTTAACATCGGCGGCATTGGCCGCACTGATACTCAAAGCCATGGCGATGACGGCTGCAACCACCGGCAAACGTAACTTCCGCATATGGATCTCCTTACGGCGAAATGGTCGATAATAATTGCTGGCATGGGCCACGCGGGCTGTTCCTAGCACAGGCGCCGCGAACTTGGTAGCGTCGGATTGTCGCACCAGAGCTAATATGTATCTAACGCCTATTTGCAGTTTACGCATGTGCTGATGGGCAGGCCCCGGCGCAGCCAACCGATGCCGTTATCGTTGCCCAACATGCCTTCGCCGATATCCAGGACTTAGGTGTAACCCTTGCTCTGGAGTATCCGGCTGGCATGTTTTGAGCGGACACCGACGGCGTAGATAAGGGCGATGGGCTGTGATTTGTCCCCATTCGTCAGCGCGGCGATGCGGTTGAGAAACGGGTTCACGCCTTGGTTAAGGCGGGCCGTGGCGCGTTCTGCCCCGACGGGAGTGCCAGTTTTTCGCCATTCACTGGACCGGCGAATATCAATGATCATGATCCGTTTGTCGTCGGCCATGCGCAAAGCCTGCGCCGGCGTAATGATCTCTTGCGTCATGGCGTTGTTCGCCCTCGCCGTCAGGACAACCGCCAGCAGGACAACGACAGCGGCAACGGAAATAACCATTCCCGGCACAGGTAGAGAGCAAAAAAGCCGCAGCGACGGAATTGTCATCCATCCACCCCCATGTCATTGGGGCCGCAGAATAGTGCCAAAGTCAGGCTTTTTCTAATCATTATAGGTTCAACATCGTGTGATTAAGCGACTGCCCGCAAAATAATAATAATCCCGCGCTTATTGA